>JBGSPJ010000051.1:0-1866 GCA_041738655.1 Rhodothermales bacterium
GCGCCGTTGGCCGGCGCGAGCCACCGCGCGAACCAGTCGTACACGGCGGCGCGGCTCTCGGCGTTGTAGTTATGCGGGTAGCCGAGGTGCACGTTCGCGACCCGCTCGGCCGCGCCATGGAGGGCATAAATGGATTGGATCGCCGGAAATTCCACGTCGGGCGTGTTCACCGTCCAGTCGCCGGCGGTCGAGATCATCATCAGTGGTCGCGGCGCGGCGAGAGCACCGATCTCCATATTTCGCGCGTCGATGCGCAGGAGGGGGCTGTTCTCACAGATACAGCCGCCCTGGAAGTGGGCCGAAATCATATTGACCGGGGCGGCCACCCGAATGCGGGGGTCGATAGCGGTGAGCAGGAACGTCTGCGTCCCGCCCCCGGAGGCGCCGGTCATCGCGATACGATCCGCGGCTACCTCGGGTAGGGCGCTCAGGTAGTCCAGCGCGCGCCGGCTGTTCCAGAGCTGGCAGCCCATCGCCGAGAAGCCCCACAGCTGGTACCGCGGCTCGTCGAACCGGTGGGGGAAGCGACCGGCCGTTTCGTTGTAGCCGATCATCGAGTAGGAAAAAACGACGTAACCCTGGCGGGCGAACGCGATGGCGCGTCCGGGGATCGAGGCGAGGTCGGTATGTTCAAACCGGCCGTTGGCCCAGTGCCCGTGCGCCGAGAGGACGGCCGGGAACGGCCCTTCGCCCTCGGCCGGCCGGTACAGCGTGCCGGTCAGGAAGAAGCCGGGCCAGGTTTCGAGGGCGACCGACTGGACGGTGTAGCCATCGCCCCGGGTGATCTCGGAAATGCGCGGCCGGAGCGGCGTCGGCTCGGGCATCGGGTAGAGGCCATTGCTGACGAGAATGTGGTCGCGGAGCCAGTCGGCCCGCGTGTTCCACTCGGCCAGGGAAGTGTATGTGGCCGGCGTGTGGACGTGGTCCAGGTGGTTGACGGGTTGGCCCGCGACGGGCGCGGCCAGAACGATCGAGAGGGCCAGAGCGGAAATCAGGCTGGGGAGCTTCATGGGGCGTGTGGCAGGCCGGTTCAGAGGGTCATCCGATCCGCACGGTTTGCCCGGTTTCGAGCAACACATCGCGCTGGACCACGGCGTCGTTGATACGTAATTCCTCGAGGATTAGCCGCCCGCTCGACACCTCGATCGTGTAGCGTCCGCCGCCGCGTACTTCCAGGATGCCCCGGGCGGTGGGGATGACAAACGGGATCCTATACGGGGCATCGATGCGCGGGTCAAACGACAGGCGTCGCGCGACGGCGTCGTAGTGCTGGCCGGAGAGGGCCAGCGGCAGGAGCCAGAGGGCCAGGTGCGCGGGGTGGTGGGAATAGGCCCACGGGCTACCATCCCAGCCGGCCTGCATCTCGAACACATTCCATGGGTCGCGCAAGGTGCGGTACTGATGGGCGGCGGCGCGCTCCGCGCCTTCCAGGGTGCGTCGGGCATCGATTTCCAGCCAGATGCCCAGCGCGGCGCTGTTGTAGGTAGCGGCCTGCCAGACGACGGAATCCGTCGGGCCCCCTCGGCCATCGGCGAGAAATTGATAGGGTTTTTCCGGCGCGAGCGCGTCGGCGTCGTTGCCGGCGTTTCGCATGGCCAGTAGGCCGTATGGCGAGGCGTTGTCCTTGAGTTCTTTCCGGACATGGCTGCGCGCCCGTTCGAGAGGAATCGGGGGCTCGAGACCGAGCTGGAAACACCAGAGCAGGCCGTAGAGCGTGTCGGCCTGGAGGGCATCCGTTTCGGGTTCGTCGGCCGTGTGCCATGCGCGGTAGTGGTCGCCGGCCCAGAACGCCGCGTCGAACGCGGCGGCGGCGTTCGTAAGGTGCTCGCTCAGCGTGGCTGCGAAGGAGGTGTCGCCGGCGAGCGT
>JBGSPJ010000094.1:0-9516 GCA_041738655.1 Rhodothermales bacterium
TGGCGCTGCTCCGCACCGGCAGCACGCCGGCGTCGGGCCCATACCGCGAGCACGTCCTCAAGGCCGTCCGATTCCTCGTTGAGCAGGTCGAGGCGCATCCCGCCGGCCATCCCACCATAACCGATCTAACCGGCACGCAACCGCAGACCAAACTCGGGCAGAACATCGATGTGTCGATGACCGCGCAGTTCCTGACGAAGGTGCTGCCCTATCTGGGCGAAGACGCCGAACTCGCCGGCCGCGCGCAGCGGGCGCTGGGTATCTGCCTGAACAAGCTCTCGGCCGCCCAGAGCGCCGATGGAAGCTGGAACGACCAGGGCGGATGGGCGGCGGTACTCCAGTCGGCCATGGCGAACAACGCCTTCGAGATGGCGCAGGAAGCCGGGGTTGAAGTAGACGAGGAGGCCCTCGAGAAATCGCGCCGCTACCAGCGCAGCAACGTCGACGCCGAGACCGGCGCGGTGCGGACAGAGAGCGCCGCCGGCATCTCCCTCTATTCCATCGCCAGCAGCCAGCGCGCAACGGCCAAAGACGCGCAGGAGGTCCGCAAGGCCATGGAGGACGCCCGGCAACGCGGCGACCTCGCCGACAGCGCCCCTCCGACAGCCCAAAGCCTCCAACAGCTGGGCTATGCGGCCGACAAGGCAAAGGAGCTGGAGGAGGCGTATCGCCAGAACGAAGCGACCAAGTCGATGCTCAACGACGACGCCGTGCTCCAGGGCTTCGGCAACAACGGCGGCGAGGAGTTTTTGAGTTACATGATGACCAGCGAATCCCTCGCCAAGAGCGGCGGCGAGGATTGGGATGGGTGGTATCAGAAGATGTTCGAGCGCCTGTCCGCCGTCCAAAACCAGAACGGCAGCTGGTCCGGCCACCATTGCATCACCAGCCCGGTGTTCTGCACGGCGGCGGTCATTATGACGATGCTGGCAAATAAGTGAAAAGTGCAAAGTGAAAAGTGCAAAGCGAAAAAAGCAAAATGATGATCCGGTCCAGGCGCTCTCTGCCTTGTTTCACTTTACACTTTGCATTTTGTATTTTGCATTTATGCATCGCTTCCTGCGGGCAGCCTTCGGTTCATGATCGGGCCGAAGGGCTGCTCGCCGGGGCGAATGCTTATTTATGGGCACAGCAAGTGGAGGATGGCGGATGGCACAGCGCCACCCATGGCATCGTGCGCGGTGGTGAGGCGTGGACGCCGTTTATCCTGCATAGCCTGGGTGATGGGCAGGGACGGGAGAAGGCGCTGGAGTTCCTTCGAAGCCGGATCGACGCAGCTGGCGTGTTGGGGCGGTCAAGCCCGATCGTGCTCGAGTACCCGAATTATGCCACGGCCTTTGCGCTGCGCGTACTGGTTGACGAGCCGGCGTCGGCCGGCCGGATGAGTGCCTACCTGCTGGACCAACAATTCGGCCACGGCCGAGGTATTGCCGAGGATCATCCGGCCTTTGGCGGCTGGGGGTTCGGGGAGATCGGGTTGCCGAGGGGCGCTGTCGGTCATGTCGACCTATCCCACACCCGGCGGGTGCTGGAGGCGTTGCGGGAAGCCGGCGTCACTTCCGATTCAGTGTACACACAGGCGATCGTCTTCCTCGACCGCCTCCAGAACCGCGGCCGGCCGGGGTACGACGGCGGCTTCCACTACGCGCCGCTGGCCGTGTTCGCCAACAAAGGCGGCTTCGAGCCCGACTCGACCGGCTCGCCGGTCTACCACAGTTACGCCACCGCCACCTGCGACGGGATTCTGGCGTTACTGGCGGCCGGCGTGCCGCGCGAGGATGTTCGGGTGCAGGATGCCGTCGCCTGGCTCCGAGCCCACCCGAGGCTCGATGTGCCGGAGGGCATCCCCGAAAACGAGTCGGCCGGCTGGGACCGCGCGATGGTGTTGTATCACCTGATGGTCCGCGCCGAGGTGTACGCCGCGCTGGGAGGTCCGGAGGGCTGGCGGGAGGCGATCGTGGCGGCGCTAGAAACCCGGGTCCGCCCCGACGGTTCGTTCGTCAACCCGGCGGGAGCCCCGAACAAAGAGGACGACCCGTTGTTGGCGACGGCGTTTGTGGTGCGGGCGTTGGGGGCGGTTATGGAGTGAGTGGGAAGGATGCCGTAGATTCTGCTGGTAGGCCGCGGGCTTCTCAGCCACGAACGGCCGCCTCGATCGCAGCGATGTCGATTTTCTGCATCGTCATCACGGCATCAAACGCCCGTTTAGCGGCGGAGCGATCGGGACCGGTAAAGGCCCTGGTCCACGCGACAGGCGTAATTTGCCACGAGACACCCCATTTGTCTTTGCACCAACCGCACTGGCTCTCCTCGCCACCGTTGCCGACGATTGCGTTCCAATAACGATCGGTCTCGGCCTGATCTTCGGTGGCAATTTGAAACGAGAATGCTTCACTTTGCTTGAACGCCGGCCCACCGTTGATTCCCATACAAGGGATGCCCATCACGGTGAACTCGACGGCCAACACGTCCCCTTGTTTGCCCGACGGATTGTCGCTCGGTGCGTGTTGTACCGCGCCTACGGATGAATCTGGAAAGGTCTCCGCGTAGAACCGCGCGGCCTCCTCGGCATCGCGGTCGAACCAAAGACATACTCTGTTTTTTGGGATCTTCATGATAGTGCCCTTTGTGTGATTGGTAATTTGGTTATGCAGTTAACGTGGCGAGTAATATGTCCAGGCAAGCGAGGGTGGATTTCATCCCTTCCTGCATACCCATCGCGGCGATCGTCTCCCAGTCCGCGAGTGAGGCGAAGGTGATAACCGTCTCGACAACCGTGTTCTTACCCTTGTCAGTAAAGGTCTGGACCCAGTTCGCTCGCGGCAATTCCTGATTGATTTCGCCGAGCTCATTGCAGAAACCGCTCAGCGTAGCGTAACCGTCAATCGGGTTGATGGTGATGAAATCGATCCAGCCCCAGGCGTGGTTGCCATTGGGGGCAACCATCGCATAGTGCCAGTGGCCGCCGGCGCGGAAGTCTATAGACCTGGTTTTTGTGCTGAAATTCTCAGGGGCATACCAGCGATCGAGCAGTTCGCTTTGGGTATAACAATCCCACACAAGCTGGCGACGGGCGGCAAACTCACGACGGAAGGTGAGCGTGTTGTTTTTCTTGTCGAGAATGAAGTCGACGGGGAAGTTATTGGTCATTTTTGCCTTCTTGTAAGCGGACAAGTAACTGGTCGAGTTGTCTGAAGCGGGCATCCCATATCTTTCGGAACTGCTCCAGCCATTGGTCTATTTCTTTCATTTTTTCCAGTTCAAGCTGGTAAAAGATCTCCCTGCCGTGCTGTTGCTGGCTCACGACCGCGCATTCGACCAGGATCTGCAGGTGTTTCGACACCGCCTGCCGTGTGATGTCGAACTGCTCCGCCAGCGTATTCGGCGTCATGGGCTGGAGAGCGATCAGGGCAATGATGGCCCGGCGGGTCGGGTCGGCGATGGCCTGGAAAATGTCCCTTCTCATTGGTGTGCTCCTCAATTCGCAACCGATTGGTTTCCAATGTACGCGCAACCAAATGATTGCGCAAGCGCCTTTCTTGATTGTACGGTGATTTATCTTCCTTTCTGTTCTGCTCCGTGGGTGGCAACCGGGGAGTGGAAGGCCCTACGTCCACTCGTAATGGTCCGATGCGAGGGTATCGGAGTAGAAACGTAAGCGGTATCCGGGTCGCGACGCCCCCGCCCTGAAGGACGGGGGCTATCTTGCGGCATCGCTACGCGATGCATAAGCGGGCTTACAACCGAAATCGCACGGTTTCACATCTCTTCCCTACCGGCCAAAAACAAGAAAGCCTCAAGTTCTTCTTTCAAAGAACCCGAGGCTTTTTTCGGGTGGAGATAAGGGGAGTCGAACCCCTGACCTCTGCAGTGCGATTGCAGCGCTCTACCAACTGAGCTATATCCCCGTGGTGAGGGCCTGAAACCGAGGGGTCCGCCGGCCGGTTCCGTAGTGATCGCGGCAAGACGGATTCTGTCGTAAAGACTCCAAGTGTCTACAATTCCACCTCGTCCTGCTCGACTTCCAGGCAGACTTCAATCGCTTCCCGGATACGCTCCATCAGCACATCCAACGACATGGCCTGGGTATGGCAACCACGGAGTGAGGGCACGGAAGCGACGAAGTACCCCTCGCTGTCGCGCTCGATAACCACGTTAAACTCGCGTTTCATGAAACTGGATATCAGGTTGTTGCGGCTTGTTCCTGTTTTGCAACGCCTGCTCCGCATAAGGGTTGCGACCAGACCTTTTGGGTCTTGAAGACCCGAAAGGTCTACTGAAGCCTTCTGCCACCGCGCCGGCCGCAACGAATGTATCATAGCCCCCTCACGAGATCACCTTTGCGTGTTAGAGTTCCGGCACATGATGAGGGTCCCCGACTTTTTCTTCGCCCGAGTGTTTCTAATCATGTTCTTCATGATCGGGCATACCGCAGGTGCACAACCCATTTTCGAGTCCGCATTTACAATTCCATTTATCGCAGTGGATGGAGCAGTGGGTCCTGAAGGTGACCTGTTTCTTGCCGGCAGTTTTTCCGAGGGCATCGATATCGATCAGGATGGCAACGATGACCTGGTCAGCGCGGGTGGGAGTGATGTTCTCATCGTTCGATATACGGCCGAAGGAGTCCCGGTCTGGGCACATTCAATTCGAGGGAGCACCCCCTCCGCCATTCACCCGACGTTTGGTGATCTTCCCAGCGATGTCGCAAGCAGCATTGCTATTAACGATCAGGGCGATTTATTTGTACTCGGCAGGTTTTATCACGAAGCCGATTTTAATGCAGACGACATTTCGGATCTTGTGACCTCCTCTCCCGATACCGTGGGCGTCTTCCTCGCTCGCTACGACAGTCAGGGCAACTGGATCTGGGCACGAACTTTCCCTGGACCCAGCAACCAGGGGGCACGCGTGGTCATTGACGGGGCTTCACAAACTGTGTACGCATTGTTCAATTACTACGACGCTACCACCTTCAGCCTGCAACACATCGTCGCACTTGACTATCAAGGAAACACACGCTGGAGTACATCTTCGTCGAGCCTACTGGATCAGATCTGGAGCCAGGCTATCGTATCCGACCTCATACCTGCTTCAGACGGCACGTCCTTCGTCACCGGTTGGTATCGTGGCACAGTTGATCTGGACGGAGAAGGCTCGCTCGCGCCATTGGAGCCAACGGACACCGTGTGGAGGAGCGACCCTTCAACGACCACCTACATTGCTCATCTGAATGCTGCCGGACAATTTGATTGGATCACGACCGCGACTGGCTCTGGTGACGACAGTACCGGTCGTATCATGCTCGATGCGGAAAAATCAGTCTATACACTGGGTAATTATCGATTTGGCGACATGGCTTTCCCGGCCCAAGACACCGTCTTATTCCCTTCTACATTTTTGGGATACAATGGCTTTCTTGCCCGGCACACTGTCGACGGTAATCATGTATGGTCCTTTCCTATATTGCTGACTCCTCCAGTCGCTTTTCCTGCAGAAGTCACGCTATCGAATTTCGCATTTGATAGTGCCCGGAATGTCATCACATTCGGTAGCAGCCGGCAGCATACCGATCTCGACTTTGATGGTATTCCGGAGATCATTCTAGAAGGTTATGAACAATCCATCTTCCTGGCCTCCTATTCCGTGGATGCAGGCCTCAATTGGCATTGGAATGTGCTCACGCCGTCTGGTGCTGTTAATCTATTCTCTCAGAATAATTCCTTTCACCTCCTCGGCTGGTTCGATTCCGAACTTGACCTCGATGGCCCCGGGGGCGTGCCTCCGTTACATCCCATCGAGAATAATCTGGGCATCTTCGTTGCCCGGTTTACGCTTCCCGATCCGCAACTCCCCGTCGAACTCACCGCCTTCACCGCCCTCGCCGCCGGCGACGCCGTCACCCTCTCCTGGACAACCGCGTCGGAGACCAACAACGCTGGCTTCGATGTCCAGCACCGGGTGGACGACGACTGGGAAACCATCGCGTACGTCCCCGGCAACGGCACCTCGCTGAATGCCCACGACTACCGCCACCGCATCGAGCGCCTGACGCTGGGCCGGCATGCTTTCCGGCTGCGGCAGGTCGACTTCGACGGGGCGTTCACCTTCAGCGCCTAGGTCGAGGCCACCGTCGCGGCCGGCGCGGCGCTGGTCCTGGGCGAGGCCTATCCGAATCCGTTTAATCCACAGACCACCTTCACCGTCGCCCTGGCGCGAAGCGGCTGGGTGAGCGTGGGGTTGTATGACGCACTCGGCCGGCGGGTGCGGATGCTCCACGAGGGGCCGCTCGAAGGAGAGACCACGCACCGGTTTGTCGTCGACGGCACCGGACTCCCGAGCGGGGTTTATATGGTGCGGGCGGTGGGCGAAACCCATCAGGCATCCAACCGTGTCCTTCTTGTGAAGTGAGACGGCTCCTGCAAGATGAAATGTAGCACCCCAGCGGAACAGGCCGGAGACCACCTCGTAACGACACGTATGCAACACGTGTAACCCGCGCGGCCATGCAGAAAAAGCTTACCATCACTATCGACGAACACATCTACAACGGTCTTTACCGGGTAGTGGGCGCCGGCAACATCAGCCAGTTCATCGAACGCCTGTTGCGACCGCACGTGATGCAAGATCATCTCGACGCCGCCTACGCCGAGATGGCGGCTGACACTAATCGCGAGCGGGAGGCGCTGGAATGGGCAGAGGCCCATGTAGCCGGCACGGAAGATGACAGGGCTACAGATGAAACGTGGTGACGTCTGGTGGGTCAATTTCGACCCTTCGATTGGGGGCGAGACCCAGAAAAAGCGCCCGGCAGTTATCGTAAGCAACGACGCCTCGAACCGCCATCTGAACCGGGTCCAGGTCGTTCCGCTCACATCCAATGTAGATCGTCTGTATCCGAGTGAAGCAATTGTGGAGATTGGGAATCGCAAGGGGAAGGCGATGGCCGATCAGTTGGCCACGGTGAGCAAACTGCGTTTGATTAGCAAAATGGGAGCGATTTCTTCAGGTGAACTTCAGGCGATCGAGCGGGCGATACGGGTGCAACTCGGGATGCTCTGAGGGGGTTGAGATTGACTGCTGCGTTTCGACCAGTTCGCGGGCCGCGCCCAGACCCTTCGGTTCTTTAAGACCCCAAGGGTCTAATTGACTTCCGCCGCCACGCCGACTGCAACGAACTGCAAGTACCCCCAATTCGTCACTTCCTCAGGGGATACCCATGTTGCCGGCCTGTTCCATGCGTTACGCCCTGGCGGTTGTCCTTTTGGTGATTCTGCCATGGGCGGAGGCCGCCGCGCAACTGCGGGTGGACTGGGCCGTCGCGATCACCAACCTTGAGAGCACCTCGTATGACACCCCGCGCATCTGGGACACAGCGGTCGACCGGGACGGCAATCTGATCGTCGCCGGCGAGGCGAAAGGGGCCATCGACCTGGATGGCGACGAGGTCGCCAACTTCATAACGCAGGGCACCACGGATCTATTTGTCGCGAGTTATGCGCCGACGGGCGCCCTGAACTGGGCACATCGCGCCGGAGGTACCTTGTCCCCGCCCTATACGGGCTACAGCGCCGCCTGGGCCCTATCGACGGACGACGCCGGCCATGTCTACCTCGCCGGCCTACTGAGCGGAATCGCCGATCTCGATGAAGACGGGATCAACGATGTCATGGCGCCCGACAGTATCACCATCTTTGTTGCCCGGCTTAATTTACAGGGGGAACTCGACTGGATCCAGCCCCTCCCCGGCAATGGGTGGCCGATGCAACTGACCTATCTGCACGCGCCGGACGCGGTGGTGGCATCGTATCCGACGTATGACGCATGCCACACCCGCGAGGATCGTACGGCATGTATCAACGAAAATGTGTTTGCCGGCTTCACACTCGAAATACGGTCCGCAACGGGTGATTCGCTCCGCGCTATTTCGAGTGCGCAGATTCCTGGCGACACACTCAGCCATGTCGTGGTCGATCATCTGACGACGGATAGGGCCGGGAATCTCCGGATGGCCGGCCGCATCAAAGGCCGAGTCGACCTGGATGGGGAGGGACGTGGCGAACCGTTGATCGCGGATGTCGAAGACACACATCAACCCGCGCCTTTTGTCGCAACGCTGAATGCCGAGGGTGATGTCATCAAACAACACGTGCTCCGCGCGATCCAGATCACGCCATCGTTATTTGTAGGGCACGGCATCGATCAATCGGGGAATACCTATCTCTCAGGTCAGTTGATGCCCAATCCCGATTCCTACGGCGCTGTCTTTAAACTGGGAGAAACGGGCGCCACGCTGTGGTCCCACACGCCAACGGCAACAGATAGCCCCGGCTTTTCAGCCTTTATGTTCGATCTCACCATCGACACCATGGACAACATTTATGTCGCCGGCCAGGTTCAAGGCGCGGGCGATCTCGATGGGGACGGCATGGTCGACATCAACCACGGAACCGGGACGGGTGCCCTCGTCGCCCGATATTCAACGGATGGGAAGCTCGATTGGGTAAACAGCATCCCCCACGATCTTTTTAGTGGTACAACCTCCACCGCTGAATGGGTCGAAGCCGCCGACAGTCTGACCGTGTATTTCGGCGGTACGTTTATCGGCGAGATGGATCCCGATGGGGAAGGCCCTCTGCCTGTTTTGCGCACGCACCACGAGAGCAACCGCTCCGACCCCTATGTCCTCCGCATGACCTCGGCCTCGTCGGTGGGCATTGAGCGCCCGGCCCCAATACTCCCGACGATCCGCCTGACTGCCGCCCCGAACCCATTCCGTTTGACCACACGCGTCTCGATACGGCTTGAGAGGGAAGATCGGGTGCGAGTAGAGGTGTACGACCTCCTCGGCCGGCGCGTCGCGTTGATTCATGAAGGTGTCGTGCCTGCCGGCGAACATGCGTTTGTGCTGGATGGGAGCCGGCTCAGGAGCGGTGCCTACGAAGTACGGGTGGTTGGCGAAAAAGCGATGGCATCGACGCGGGTGGCGCTGGCGAAATAATCTCGGCCAGACCCTTCGTGTCTTAAAGACCCAAAGGGTCTCGCAACCGATCTCTCGCGCTCTGTTCATTTCTGGCGAATCCGCCCCGAAAAAGCGCATCTATCGAACAAAATGGGGTACCCCCCGGTATCAGTAGCCCTTCTCGACTTGCCATCTTTTGACAGCCCAGACTATGAGCACCACGCCTGACAAACGGGACTATTTCGGCGCCAAAGCCACTTTCGAAACGGGTTCGGGACCGGCCTACATCTACCGGTTGGACCGCCTCGCGAAATCTTTTCCGGGCATCAACCGCCTGCCGTTCTCGATCAAGGTGCTCCTGGAGGCCGCATTGCGTGAGTGTGACGGGTTTTTGGTGACGAAGGAGGATGTCGAACGCCTCGCCAATTACAACCCGAAGGCGCCGGCGCAGGAAGAGATTCCGTTTATGCCGGCGCGCGTGTTGCTGCAGGACTTCACGGGCGTGCCCGCCGTCGTCGACCTCGCGGCGATGCGCTCGGCCATGGCCCGCCTCG
>JBGSPJ010000110.1:0-17575 GCA_041738655.1 Rhodothermales bacterium
TGGGACAGGATCCAGTGAGCGGCATCCGCCACGATGGCGGGCGTTCGGGCGTGCCGGGTGGCCTCGTCGCCGCCGAGCAGGTTCTGGACGGCGGCAGTGGCGATGATCGTCCGCGGCCACAGGGCGTTTACGGCGATGCCGTCTGGTTTGAATTCGCCCGCCATACCCAGCACACACAGGCTCATCCCGTATTTCGCGATCGAATACGCGACATGTGGCGCGAACCAGCGGGCTTCGAGATTCAGCGGTGGGGACAGGTTGAGGATGTGGGGATTGGCGGCCTGGCGGAGATGCGGGAGGCAGACCTGAGCGCAGAGAAACGCGCCTCGGGTGTTGACCTGATGCATGAGGTCGTACCGCTTCATGGGCGTGGCCTCGGTGCCGGCGAGAAAGATGGCGCTGGCGTTATTGACCAGGATATCGATCCCCCCGAAAGTCGCCACCGCGCGGTCGACAGCGTCGCGCACCTGCGACTCCTCCCGGATATCCACCACACACGGGAGGGCGCGTCCGCCGGCGTCCTCCACCTCGGCGGCAGCGGAATAGATCGTGCCCGCGAGCTTCGGATGGGCCACTTCGGTCTTTGCGGCGATGACGATGTTCGCGCCGTCGCGCGCGGCGCGGAGGGCGATCGCCTTGCCGATGCCCCGGCTCGCGCCGGTGATGAATAACGTCTTGTTGGCGAGCGAGGACATGTGCATTCACCGGGTAGGGGAAACAAGCGGACGATTCACGGGTCGGGTTGGGAAGGAAAACGGGTGCGCCGTATCTTGCCCCCGGCCGTAGATGGTAGCCAATCCGCAAAGTAGTTAAAACCAGCAGTCGCAATCGGCTTATGAAGATAGGCATCCTCCTTTTCCCGGGTTCCAACTGCGATCACGATTCCTACCACGTGGCAAGCCATGTGCTGCAGCAGGAGGCGCGTTTCATCTGGCACAAGGACAGTCGGCTGGGCGATGTGGACCTGGTGATCGTCCCCGGGGGCTTCTCGTATGGCGACTATCTGCGCGCCGGCGCCATCGCGCGCTTCTCGCCCATCATGAAGGATGTCGTCCGCTTCGCGCAGGAAGGGGGACTGGTAATGGGGATCTGCAACGGCTTTCAGATCCTGTGCGAGTCCGGCCTGCTCCCCGGCGTGCTCATGCGCAACGCCTCGCTCCGGTTTGCCTGTAAGGATGTCTGCTTGCGGGTCGAAACCACTGGGACGCCATTTACGGGCACGATGGAAGTGGGCCAGGTGCTCCGCACCCCGATCGCCCACGGCGAGGGGAATTATTACGCCAGCGAGAGCGAACTCGACGCACTCGAGGCGAACGACCAGGTCGTATTCCGATATGCGACGGCCGAGGGCGACGTGACGCCGGCCGCCAACCCGAACGGGGCGGCGCGTAACATCGCCGGCATCGTGAATGCGGGCCGAAACGTGTTGGGCCTGATGCCGCACCCTGAACGGTGCGCCGAGACGCTGATCGGCAGCGGGGATGGACTCCAGGTGTTCGAGTCTGTCTTGAACCACATGGGTGCGTTGATTCCGCGCTGAACCCGCGCCTCCTCGCGCTGACCTGATCTCCCTCGATGAATCTACTAGAAACCCCGGTTACCCTGGCGCTGCTCGTGCTCAATGTGTTTGTGAGCGGGTACGTCTTTTTCGTGGATCCCGATTCGATCGAACGGCTTTCGTTTAAGCCGCGGGCGATTGTTGAACGGAAGGAATATTACCGGTTTCTCTCGGCCGGCTTCGTACACGGCGGGTTCGGGCACCTGTTCATGAACATGCTCACCCTGTATTTCTTCGGGCCGCATCTGGAAGGTGTGCTCGGGCCGGTGCGTTTCCTCTTACTGTACTTCGGCTCCGAAATGGCCGCCCACGCCCTGACGTTTTATTACCACAAGACCGACGTCAACTACTCGGCCGTGGGCGCATCGGGGGCCATCAGCGGGGTGGTGTTCGCCTTCTGTCTCTTTGCCCCCTTCGCGATGCTGGGCGTGATGTTTTTTATACCCATGCCGGCCATCCTTTTTGCCGTACTGTACGTCTACGGATCCATTTACATGATGAAGCAGGCCCGGGCGGAAGGGGGGGCTGGCATCATGGGGCGTATCGCCCACGAAGCCCATCTCGGCGGGGCCATCGGAGGATTACTTCTTACCATCATCCTCGAACCGCGCTCGGTGCTCATCTTCCTGAATGAAGTAATGTCCGTTATACGATAAGGCAATAATCCAACTTTTTTTGTTCGTATCGTGGATTTGACCGTTATTGACTCTTGCTTCGGGGACATGGGAAGCGTAGTTTAGGTCTTCCTCATGTAGCCTGAGAGCTTTCTGGCGGAAGCTTGTCGGTTGCGCACGTCGAATGAGCACCAAACGACTCGGCCCTTACGGTCGAGTTTTTTGGTTTCAGGGGTTCCCGGGGTGTTTGTCCACATGTTGTGCAAAAAACTGTGGATAAGTAGGTGGATTAGTGGCCTTTCGGGGGTGGAAAACCTGTGTACAGTTTGTGGGCGGATTCTGCTTGATACCCGTTTGGGGTCGCAGTACCATTTCCCTCGTGCCCTCGGGCGCTGTTCCTTGACGTGACTGTGTCTTCAGACTGCATGAGGATCGTACTCGCCGGCTTTCGGGCCGGCGAGCATCAGGATGCTTCTTCCTCCCGGGTACGTGCGGGGAGCCGGCGCGTTCGCAAGAAACGCCGGCGTCGCGTATCGCCCGGATTCGGCCCACGTGTCAGATTCAGGCACTCATCTGGAATGCTGCACCGGATGGGAGTTATCGAATCGACGCGGTGTTTCGCGCGGGATGCGTCCCGTTCGTAGATGCCAGGCCGACAGCCTTTCGGTTAATCCGTCGATCGGGTTGGCTGTTCATCAAACGATAGGTTGAGGATTGCACAACCGGCTCCGTGACGTCGCGCGCTTCGGCGCGCAACGGGGCGTGGCCGGTCTACGAGTTGCATCAGGGCTACCGCCAGTGTTGCAGCGGGGAAACGCTGTTTTCTTGCTTGCCCCCGGCCATGCTCCTCTCTGGCACGAAGCGCTACGCGAGCGGCTGGAACGAGCGCTCGCGGTTTCGTTCCACGGAGAAGATGATCTTACGTCTGCTTCTTCCGATGTCGTATGCTCATGCGGCATCGGCTGGTATCCGGCCTGTGGGGCGGATGCCTGTCGGAAACAGAATGCGTATCTGAAGGCCGAGCCTCTCCCGGCGCATGGACGAATCTTTCTGGCCGAAAGCCATCGTCGGGGGAGGCGGTCACGTACAGGAACTCCCCGGCTGCATTGTTTATCGGCTGGCTTGTTTATCGGCTGCCTTGTTTTTGCAGGGCGGCTTTTTTTGTTTACCGCTTTTTTCGTTTACCGCAGCAGCACCCCCGTCAGGGCCGTCCAATCGGTAAACCGCATCGCCTCTTCGCCCTGGCCGCTGGCCGTTTCCGGCGCGTACCAGGCGGCCTGCCAGCCGGCCCGCCGCGCGCCAGCGATGTCGGACGTATACGAGTCGCCCACATACAGGATCGCGCCCGGCTCGGCCCCGGCCCGCGCCGATGCCTCGGCGAATAACTTCGGATGCGGCTTCATGTAGCCCACCTCCTCGCTGATCACGACGGCCCGGGAGCGTGAGCGCAGCTCGGGAAACCGGTTCAGCTTGGCGTGTTGTTGTTCGGCAAACCCGTTCGTCAGAATACCCGTCGGCAATACGTCCGCGATGGCGAGGAAGGCGTCGCGCGCGCCGGGGCAATAGGACCAGTGGTTGGCATAACAGGCGAGGTAGTGGTCGCTGGCTTCATCGGGATCGAGCGAGGCGATCTGCAAACGGTCGAGCAAGACCTCGAAGCGCCGCCGACGTAGCGTTTCCTTGTCGATCTCGCCCGCAGCGTACGCCGTCCATAGCGCCACGTTGTTGATATGGTAGGTGGATTGCACCTCCGCCAGCGGCCGGTCGGCAAAGGCCTCCGAGAAATGGATGCACAGATCTCGCAGCGCGGCACGTTCGGCGCTCCGGTGGTCGAGCAGGGTGTCGTCCAGATCGAAAAATACGAACGAGGGGCGCGGGGTGAAGGGCATTGGGTTACAGCGCGCGCTCGTACATCGCGTACTCCTTGTCCATCACGCCCCCATAGGAGGTAATGGCATTCATCATGGCCGGGTTGCTATCCAGCACCCAGCTCATCTCGCTGGCCGCGTAGCCGTGTTTGGGACCGTCGATCATGATCTGGAGATTCAGGATCGCATCTAGGCCCATCCCCTGGTACTCCTTGATCACCCCCATGAGCAGGGTGCGGCATTCATAAATCCCCCCGAATTTCCCGCGGAGGAGGAGCTGGGGGAGCCCAAACGGCAGCAGGCGGCCGTCGGTGTGCTGGAGGGCGAGGTTGAGATTCGGCAGAGAGATGGAGAAGGCGACGGGCCGGCCGGCATCCTCCAGGAAAAACACGATGTTGGGATCAACGATCTGCTTCAGGTCCTTCGCGAGGTGCGCAAATTCCTTCGGCGTCATCGGGACGTGGCCCCAGTTGTTGGACCAGGCATCGTTGTAGATGTCCAGCACGATCTGGGCGTCGCGATCGAAGTGGGCCATGTCCAGCTTGCGCAGCGTGATGGACGGATTCCGCCGGTACACCAGGTTCACGCCGCGGTGGAGTTTGTCGATCGACAGGTACTTTTTGTGGATGTAATACGCCCACATCGTCATCGCCCGGGTAAACCCGTAGCGTTCGAGGTACGTGGCGTAATACGGCGGGTTGTACGGCATCATGATCGACGGCTGGCGGTCGAAGCCGGTGACGAGCAGGCCCGAAATGTCGTTCATCGACGGATTGGTGGGGCCGCGTACCCCCGTCAGGCCGCGCGAGCGGAGCCACGTACCGGCAGCGTCGAACAGCCGCTCCGCCACCCCATACTCTTCCACACACTCAAAAAACCCGAAGAAGCCGTTACCATCGGCATATTTCTTCAGGTGCATGCCGTTGACGATGCCGGCGACCCGGCCGATTACCCGGTCGCGTTCATCTTCCGCCAGGAAGAGTTCGATCTTTCCGTGTTCGTAAAACGGGTTTTTGCGGGGATTAAGCGTCTTCTGGATATCCATCCGGAGCTGGGGCACCCAGCTCGGGTTGCCCGCATACTGCGTGTACTGGAAATCGATGAAGCGCGCCAGGTCCCGACGCGAGGCGACGCGCCGAACACGGACGCCGTTCAGCGACACAGGGGGGTGCGTTGAGGTACCTACCTCCATGGTATAAAGAAGGGAGTGAGAGCCGGGAGTACGTGCGATCAGGCGGCGCCGTTTGACGAGATGACCCCATTCTTGAGGCCTACGCGCCGGAAGGCGTCGAGGATGAAATCGAGCTCCTCGTTGGTGTGGGTGGCCATGTAGGACGTCCGCATGAGCGCCTGGCCCGGCGGGACGGCCGGCGGCACGACGGCATTGGCGAAAACGCCCTCCTCCAGCAGGTCGGTCCAGAACTGGAAGCAGGTGTACATGTCCCCGACGACCACCGGGATGATCGGCGTCTGACTGTTCCAGACGTTAAAGCCGGCGTTACGGAAGCCGTCGCGCATGTAGTCTGAAATCTCCCACAGTCGCTCGACGCGTTCCGGCTCTTCCTCAAGGATCTCGAGGCACTTGAGAACCGTGGCAACGTTGGCCGGCGGCATCGAGGCGCTGAAGATATGGGCGGAGCTGACGTGGCGGATGTATTCGATTACGTCGTGGTCGCCCACGCAGAACCCACCGAGCGACGCGAAGCTCTTCGAGAACGTGCCCGTGATCAGGTGGGCGTTATCGGTCAGCCCGAACGAGGCCGCGGATCCACGCCCGCCGGGGCCGATGACGCCGACGGCGTGGGCATCGTCCAGCATGAGGGCGGCGTTGTAGGTCTCGGCGAGTTCGACGAGTTCGGGGATGCGGGCGATGATGCCGCTCATCGAAAACACGCCATCCGTGACGATGAGTTTTCCGGCATTGGGCCGCTCGTTGCTCACCCGCTCGAGCAGCGTGCGCAAGTGGTCGATGTCGTTGTGCCGAAAGCGCGACGTTTCGGCGAGGCTGACCTGGGTGCCGGCGACGATGCACGCGTGGTTGTCCTTGTCGGAGAACACGACATCGCCCTTGCCGGCGATGGCCTGGATGACGCCCTGGTTGGTCATGTATCCGGTCGAATACAGGATACAGGCCTCCTTCCCCATGAAGCGCGCGAGGCGTTCTTCGAGTTCGAGGTGGATGTCCAGCGTGCCATTTAGAAACCGGCTGCCGGTGCAGCCCGTGCCGTACTGGCGGATGGCCTGCATGGCGGCCTCCTTGACGCGGGGGTCCGACGTGAGGCCCAGGTAGTTGTTCGAGCCGGCCATGATGAGCTCGCGGCCGTACATGATGGCGCGCGTACCCTCGTTGCGCTCGATGGGCCGGAAATACGGGTAGAGGTTGGCCTTTTTGACCTGCGCATAGTCGCCGGCCGGGTCAAAAAAACGATGCGTTTTGGTGAAGAGCATCGGTTCGTCGCGGACGATGGCCTGTTCGCGCGGAAGCCCTGGCAGGGGCGTGGGCGTATCTTGGTTCATAAGTGGCATCAACGGACGTCCTTGGAGGTTATGGATGCTTTCAGTCGCCGGCCCCAGTGCTGACGTGAAAAAACCAGTACTGACGTGAAAAAAACGGTGGGTCTCGTACCTGCAGGTCACCTTCTCCCGAAAGAGGAGGCCGGTAGGGCACGCACGCAATCTGTCTACCAGGTCATTGTGAGCGTTACGCCCTGGCCGCCTGGATGCGGAGTCACCGTCGCCGTGAGATCTTCCCCGACATCAAAATCGAGGAGATGAGCGCTGATGAACCCGTCGAGGGCGGTCAGCCCATACACTAAGCCGACGCCAAAAAAGGAAAGGTCACGGTTGCGACGAAATTTATCTCGGAAGGGTCGGATACTGGAGGCGGACAAGTCTCGTCCCTGCCCGATTTCCGCGATGACCCGCGCGTATTCATCGGCGTATTGCGGAAACGGGTGGGGCTCCCCCTCTTCCAGTTCCTGCTGCCAGCCCCTGTATTGAAAGGCGCGTGTATAGAGCCGGTGCCGCTGGCCAAAATACACGGCCATCGATGCCGCGGCGCCGAGGCCGGCATACACGACAGGCATCTTCCAGTACTGCCGGTTGTACGCCTGGCCGAGGCCTGGAAACATCAGGGATCGTTTGAGCGCCCGGTTCGGATCGTGCCCGGCGAACGGACGCGCCACGCTGTCGGCATCCTGGGCGCGTGCCGGCGCCGGGCTGTCGACGATGCACGGGACCAGGAGGAGAAGGAGGCGGAGAAGAAAAAGACGGAGGATACGTAGAGCAGATGGGCGCATCGAGTGCGTCGGCGAGAGGACGAGAATGGGCGTCAGTGCCCGAGGAGCAACTCCATGAGGCGCTCGAGATCGTCGGACGTATAAAACTCGATCTCGATCCGACCGCCTTCCGCGCCCTTCTTGGCTTTGATATGCACCTGGGTGCTCAAACGCGTACGCAAACGCGACCCGAGGGCCTGGATCTGGAGCTGGTCGCGGTCCGCCCGGGCAAACGCATCGGCTTCGGAACGCGCGGGGCTGTCTTTTCTGGCCGGTGCCGCCTGGGCCTGCTGCCACGAACGCACCCGTTCCTCCACGTCGCGCACCGAGAGCCCATCGTTCAAAAGCTCATGGAGGATTTCAATCTGCGCCTGCTCGTCCTCCACTGTGATCAGCGCACGGGCGTGCCCCATCGTGATGGAGTTATCGCTCAGCGCGGCCTGGACGAGGGGCGGCAGCTTGAGCAGGCGAAGAAAGTTGGCCACGGTGGCCCGCTTCTTTCCCACCTTCTGGGCGACTTTCTCCTGCGTGAGCTGACACTCTTCGATGAGGCGCTGGTAGCCGAAGGCGACCTCCATGGGGTTGAGGGCCTCGCGCTGGACGTTCTCCACGATGGCCATTTCCAGCATCGCCTCCGTGTCTGCCTCGCGGATGTAAGCGGGGATCTGGCGCAACTCGGCCCGGCGCGCGGCGCGAAGCCGGCGTTCGCCCGAAATCAACTCATACCGGCCGTCGCCAAGGCTACGCACCGTTATCGGCTGGATGATTCCCAGTTCCTGAATCGAGGCGGCCAACTCGTCGAGCGCCTCTTCGTCGAACGTGGTGCGTGGCTGATACGGGTTGGGCTGGATGTGATCGACGTCGATCTCCATCACGGAGCCGGCCCGGCCGCTTTCGCGCTCAGCGGCGGCAAAGCGCCGGCTCTGCCTGGCGGCGGCGGATTCAGCCGTCTCGCCGCCGGTTTCGGCGGTAGGGAGAAGCGCGTTTAATCCACGCCCGAGGGCAACTTTCTTGGCCATACTGGAATAGGGAAACTGGCTGAGGTCGACCGCGTCGAGAAGGGCTATCCGCGGGCGAATCCGTTGGCCGGCGTCGACGGCGTGTCGGAAAGCGGCGTGGTTGTGTCGCGCCCACTCATGCGGGCCGCGCGGTCGTCGGCGTAGCCGCCCGCCTTCAGAAAGTGCTGGTTGTTATTGAGGATTTCTCGGGCCAGGGCGATGTAATTCCTTGCACCCTGGCTCGTGGCGTCGTACAACAGAACAGGCTTGCCAAAGCTGGGCGCCTCCGAAATGCGGACATTGCGCTGCACGATGGTCTCGAATACCTTGTCCCCGAAATACCGGCGGACTTCCTCGGCGACCTGATTGGACAGCCGGAGGCGCGCGTCGTACATCGTCAGCAGCACCCCTTCGATTTCGAGATCGGGGTTCAGGTGTTGCCGGACGATCTTGATCGTATTCAGCAGCTGACCGAGGCCTTCGAGGGCGAAATACTCGGTCTGAACCGGAATAAGCACCGAATCAGCCGCGGTGAGGGAGTTCAGCGTGAGCAGCCCCAGCGACGGCGGGCAGTCGATCACGACGAAGTCGTACTTCTTTCGGGCGCGTTCGACGGCCCTTTTGAGGATACTTTCCCGCTCCTCGATATCGATCATCTCGATCTCGGCCCCGACCAGGTTGATGTGGCTCGGGACGATATCCAGAAACGGCATGTCGGTCGGCCGGGCGCCCTCCTCGGGCGTGGTCTGGCCGATGAGCACCTCGTACGTCGATGCCGTGGCGGTGCGCGGATCGATGCCGACGCCCGACGTGCAGTTGGCCTGCGGGTCGATATCGATCAGCAATGTCGGATGTTCGGTGGCCGCGAGCGACGAAGCGAGGTTAATCGCCGTGGTGGTTTTGCCAACGCCCCCTTTCTGATTCGCAACAGCGATGACTTTTCCCATGAGACGGTACAGCTGGTTTCAACGCGATGAGCGGACGCCTCCCGGGGACAAAAGGTTGCTGCTTCCTTCCCCAAAGGGTGCTGCCTCCTGCCTGATGGATCGGAGACCGGACCAGGCCGCAGCGGCGCCGGCGTTCAATGTATGAACAATACCTCGGGGAAGCCAGTGCCCGGGCTTGTAACTGTTTTGAACTTTTGCCCGGGAGGGGGATCTTTGAACTCCCCCCGCATCCAGGCGTTGTCCAGAGCGACGTAATCCCCATCATCATGGCGCGGCGTTTCGTACTCAAGGCGGATCCCTCCGTTCAGGCCCGGCTCAGCATTCCGTATGAGGCCGAGCTGAACACGCAGCAATACGCGGCCGCGACGGCGGCCGGCGGGCCGGTACTCGTCATTGCCGGCGCCGGCACGGGCAAGACGCGCACACTGGTGTACCGGGTGGCCTATCTGGTCGAAACCGGCACGCCGCCCGAACAAATCGTCCTCCTCACCTTCACGCGGCGGGCCTCCAACGAGATGCTCACCCGCGCCAGCGCCCTGCTCGATGGTCGTTGCTCCCGGGTGCGCGGCGGCACCTTCCACTCGTTCTGCCTGACGCTGCTGCGCGAACACGCCGGCGCCATCGGCTTCCCCACCCGCTTCAACATCCTGGACGCGTCGGACGATGCGGATGTGATCGATGTCCTCCGCACCGCGCGCGGCCTCCACAAAGCCTCCGTCCGATTTCCCCGTAAAAAGACGCTCCAGACGTTGTTCTCGACCATGACGAACCGTGAGCTCGCGCTCGACGACGTCCTGGCGACCTCCTACCCGCAGTTTCTGGATCACCTGGAGGCGCTCTACCAGCTGTTCGAGGACTACACGGCCTACAAACGCGAGCACGGGTTGATGAATTACGACGACCTGCTTTTCCACGCGGAGTCGATCCTCGCCCGCGACGCGGGGGTCCGGCGTCATGTCGCCGCCAGCTGCCGGCACATCCTGGTCGATGAGTACCAGGACACGAACCGCCTGCAGGCCACGCTCGTCCAGCACCTAGCCTCGGTCCACGGCAACGTCATGGCGGTCGGCGACGATGCGCAGAGCATCTATCGATTCCGTGGCGCGGACGCGGCGAATATCTTCGCCTTCCCCGAGCGCTTCCAGGGGACGAAAGTACTCAAGCTCGAACAAAACTACCGGTCCACACAGCCCATCCTGGACCTCGCGAACCACGTCATTGCCCGCGCCCACCGCAAGTACGACAAACGTCTCTTCACGCACCGGGAGGGGGGCGAGCTGCCGGCCCTCGTGGCGGCGTCGGACGACCGCTTCGAAAGCCGCTTCGTCTGCCAGATGGTGCTCGAACTACGCGAACAGGGCGTGCCGCTCCACCGGATGGCCGTGCTGTTTCGGAGCAGCTTCAACTCGTACGATCTGGAGGTGGAGCTGAGTCGGCGCGGCATCCCCTATGTCAAATACGGTGGATTAAAACTGAGCGAGGCGGCCCACGTCAAGGACGTGCTGGCCTACCTGCGGGTCCTCGAAAACCCCCGCGACGCGGTGGCCTGGCATCGGCTGCTGCAACTGCTCGAAGGCGTGGGCCCAAAAACCGCTCGCGAGCTGGCCGTCTGGATCTCCTCCGATCGGCCTGAACCGTTTGCGCTCGAGACGCGCCCTATCGCACCCCGGTATGCGGATCGCCTGCAGGAACTCTTCCACCTCCTGCGCGCTCTGCATCAGCAGCCGCCGGCCGTGTCGGATCAGCTCGACCGCATCCTAAAGCACTACGACCCGCTTCTGAAAAAAGCGTATTTCGAGGATTATCCCAAGCGACAGCAGGACCTCGAGCATGTCGCGGCCCTCACCCAGAACTATCCCGATCGCGCTGCCTTCCTCTCCGCGCTCGCCCTCGATCCGATCGAACTCACCGCCATCGACTCTGCGCCGGTGGACGACGACGAGCGGCCGCTCGTGCTCTCCACTATCCACTCGGCCAAAGGACTCGAGTTCGATACGGTATTCTTATTGCACGCGCTCGATGGCATCCTGCCTTCGGGGTACGCCCTGAAGGACGTGGAATCGCTCGACGAAGAGCTGCGTCTGATGTACGTGGCCGTCACCCGCGCCGAGCAACGGCTGTTTATCTCGTACCCGGTGTTGCAACACCGCCGGCATCTGGGCGAGATTCTATCCAACCCCAGCCGCTTCGTCCAGGATGTGCCCGAGCAGTTGCTGGAACCCTGGTCCCTCCTCGAAGAGGGCGCCCCGCCGCCGCCGAACACCGACGACACGGCCCTTCTGCCTTTTTGATCGACGATTGTGTTATGAGCCCTTCCGATCCGCATCAGCGCCCGGTGATGGGAAAAACGGCAATGGAAAAAGCGGCCCCGTTCGCCGGCGTCACCGTGGAAGAGATTTCCATGGACCGGATCGACATCGTGCGCGAACTCAATACCACCATCTTTCGCGAGGAACGCATCATCAATACCTTCGATCGCGACGATTTGCTCATCCTACTCGCGTCGTGCGAAGGCCGGCCGGTCGGCTTCAAAATCGGGTACCGGTACGGGAAGGAAACCTTCTACAGCGCAAAAGGAGGTGTTTTGCCCGCCTATCGCCGGCAGGGCGTCGCCCGCATTCTCCTCTATGAAATGCTCGACCGCGTCCGTGCCCGCGGCTACAAGCGGTTCATCTACGACACCTTTCCCAATAAACATCCGGGGATGACGGTCATGGGCCTCGCCGAAGGGTTTCGTGTGGTTCGGGCGGACTACAACCCCGTCTATCGCGACTACCGCATCCAGCTCGAAAAAACGCTCTAGCCGGCGTGCGCAACAACGTGGATGCCCACGGCGTATCTTCGTCCGACTTTCAGCCGCGCCTCACGGCCTTTCTTCACCTGACATCTCGATCCGTGTGTTTCTCCTCCAGGAAATAGTCGAAAGCATTCGCATCGCGCTCGGGGCAATCAATTCGAACAAGCTCCGGTCGATCCTCACGACCCTTGGCATCGTTATCGGCATTACGTCGGTGACGGCGATGGCCACGGTCATCAACGGCATCGAACAGAATTTCGAGAACGAGCTTTCGGAGCTGGGGGCGGATGTGCTGTACATCGAAAAGTGGCCCTGGGCCACGGGCCCCGGCTTTAAATGGTGGAATTACATCAACCGGCCGGACATTCGGGCCGAACTGGCGGAGGTGATCGAGACGCAGTCCCGCTACGCCGTCGCGGCCGTCCCGGTCGTGAATACCAGCCGGGCGGTGCGTTATGGAAGCAAGACCTTGTCTGGCGTCAACATCGAAGGCGCAGGCTCCCGGTATCCCGAGGTATTTGTGGTGGAGATGGGGGCCGGCCGATTCTACAGCGACATCGAGACGCGCGCCAGCCGGAACGTCTGTGTGATCGGGGCGCAGATCGCCAGCGAGCTGTTTCCCGTGGAGGAACCCGTCGGTAAGTTCATTCGCATCAGCGGCATCCGGTTCCAGGTCATCGGCGTGCTCGAACGGAAGGGTTCCGACGCCGAAGGCCAGGGGAGCGATATGGTCGTCAAGATTCCGATTTCGACGTTTAAGAACCACTTCGGCCTGAGCGAGCGAAGCGTGTCGGTGCAGGTGAAAGTCTCCAGCTCCGATGATGTCGATGTCGCCAAGGACGAGCTTACGGGCATCCTGCGGGCGGCCCGGAAGCAGGACGCCCGGGAGGAAAACAATTTCGAGATCAACGAGCAGCAGAGTTTGCGCGAGCAGCTGGCTCCAGTCAAGCTCACGATTTATCTGATCGGGGTTTTCCTCACGGCGCTGTCGCTCCTTGTCGGCGGCATCGGGGTGATGAACATCATGTTTGTGTCGGTCAAGGAGCGGACGCGCGAGATCGGCATTCGGAAAGCAATCGGCGCCCGCCGGCGGACGATCCTGATCCAATTTCTGATCGAAGCGATCGCGATCTGTATCATCGGCGGGTTGCTGGGCGTGGGGCTCGCCCTCATGGCCACGGCCCTGATTAATGCATTCATTCCAGCGATTCTGCCGCTCAGTACGGTGGCGATCGCGTTCGTGATTTGCGTGCTGGTCGGTGTCATATTCGGCCTGGCGCCGGCCTGGACCGCCGCCAAGTCCGAACCGATCGAAGCGCTCCGGTATGAATAGGTTGCAGGTTGGCAGGTTTAATACTGTGGACAGATTTCTTGGAATCGCCTGGAACGATAAATCTTGATGGTCCCCTCCTCTCTGAGGAGGGGACCCTCTGAGCTCAATGCAATTTCTTGTCACTCGGCCACGGCTCCAACTTGAAAGAAATGCTACAATGGTTGAGCATGGGTAGCGAATCCAATGAGTAAGCGCTCCATTCAGTCCACAGTATTTAGGTTACAGGTTGCAAGTTGTGACGCTTGAACCTGCAGCCCGCCAAATGATAACCTACTCACGCTACAACGTGCAATCTACCAGCCTGTAACCTGTAACCTGCCAACTTGTAACCCCTCATGGGATTCGGAGAAGCCTTTCTTATGGCGCTCGACGCGCTGCGGGCGAACAAGACGCGGTCGTTCCTCACGCTGGTCGGAATGATCATCGGCGTGTTTGCGATTATCGTTTCCGTCACGGCGGTCGAGGTGATCGATGTGTACTTCAAGGACTCGATGCAATTCCTGGGGTCGTCCACGTTTAACGTCACGCGATACCCGCAAATACGGGTGGATGGCGGCCGGCGCGACGAGCGGAACCGGCCGAACCTCTCCTACGAACAGGTCGAACGCCTGGCCTCGATCATGGAGCTACCAGTGACGGTGAGTGTGATCGAGGACTTTCACTTCGGCGCCGTACGCTACGGGTCCCGTGAAACCGAGCCCAACCTGGTGCTGCTCGGGGGCGATCAGAACTTCCTGGGCAACTTCAGCTACGAACTGGAGCAGGGGCGCTTCCTGACCGAGCAGGATGTGCAGTACGCCCGGGCCGTTGCCGTCATCGGCAAGCCGCTGGCCGATGAGCTGTTTCCGAGCGAGACCCCGCTGGGCAAGTCAATCCGGATGGACGGCCATCGCTACGAAGTCATCGGCGTGCTGGCCGAGAAAGGCAGTTTCCTGGGCTTCAGCCAGGACAACCGCATCGTCGCGCCCATCACGCGGTTATTCACACTCTATGGCAGCACCGATCGTAACATCGGCAGCGTCAGCCTTCGGGTTCAGGACCCGGTCATGCTGAATCCCGCCATGGAAGAGGCGATCGGGAGGATGCGGGCCATCCGCAAAGTGCCTCCGGGCGAAGAGAACAACTTCGAGATCGCCACCAACGACACGTTTCAGAGTTTCTTTGATGCCTTCACGGGGGTGCTGCGTATGGGGGGGGCCGGCATCGGCCTCATCTCGCTCCTCGCTGCCGGCATCGGTATCATGAACATCATGCTCGTCTCCGTCACCGAGCGGACGCGCGAGATCGGCATCCGGAAGTCGATCGGCGCCCGCCGTCGCGATATCATGCGGCAGTTTTTGCTCGAGGCGTTTTTCCTCTGTCAGATCGGCGGGCTCATCGGTATCCTACTCGGTGCGATGGTCGGCAACGGGGTAGCGATTTATTTCGACATTCGCGCAGTGTTTCCCTGGGACTGGGCGATCATCGGGATTATCATGGTAACGTTCATTTCTCTCGTTTTTGGTGGATTCCCGGCCTACAAAGCGGCCCTGCTGGATCCAATCGATTCGCTGCGGTACGAATAACGCAGCCGGCTCCTCTACTGCTGATTATGGACAAGGTGAAGCAAGACGCGGCGAAACAGGCCGTCGGCGAAGCGGCCGCACGCCTCGTGACGGACGGCATGCGCGTCGGACTCGGAACGGGGTCGACAACAGCATACGCCATCGAGGCCATCGGGCGGCGCGTCCGCGAAGAAGGCCTCCACATCGTGGGCGTGCCCACCTCGTTTGCGGCCGAGCGCCGTGCCCGAACGTTTGGCATCCCCCTCGTCTCGTTGGACGATGTGGAACGGCTTGATCTGGCCGTGGATGGCGCCGATGAGGTGGATCCTGTCTTTAATCTCATCAAAGGCGGCGGCGCGGCGCACACGCGCGAAAAAATCATTGCTGCGCAGGCGACGCGCTTCGTCGTGCTGGTGGATGAGTCCAAGCTCGTCCGCCGCCTGGGTGAAACCCGGGCCGTGCCTGTCGAGGTGCTGCCGATGGCACTCGCCCCGATCTGCCGCTCGCTCGAACGGCTCGGCGCACGACCGGAATTGCGCATGGCCGTACGGAAGGACGGGCCGGTCGTGACGGACCAGGGGTTCTGGATCGTGGACGCGATGTTTGCGCCGATCGCGCAACCGGCCGAGCTCGCGATAGAATTGCAGGCGCTGCCCGGCGTGCTCGATCACGGCCTTTTTATAGGGATGACCCACGAGGTGCTCGTGGCGACCGGAGATGGCCACGTACGGACGTTGGAACGTCAAGTCTAACTAAAAAGCCCTCCCCGACGAGGTCGGAGAGGGCTGAATGTATCAACGTACAACGCGAGAAACGCTGGCGGGCGTTACTTGAGCTTAAACGTGATCGGGAGCGACATCTTCACCGGCACGGCCTTGCCGCGCTGACGGCCCGGCTTGAACTTCGCCTGGCTGACGGCTCGAATCGCCTCTTCATCGCACCCGGCGCCGATGCCGCGTACGACGACAGGATCGAGCACTTCCCCGTTTACGCCTACGACGAACTGAACGAAGACTCGGCCTTCAACGCCGGCTTTCTTCGCGATTTCGGGGTAACGGATCTTGCTCTGGATCGAGCCGAGGCCGCCGATCAACTCGGGCATGTCCTCCACGATGATGAAGATCTCCGTCTCTTCCTCTTCCTCTTCGGCGGCCGGCGGCGGCGGCGGAAGATCGACGATTTCCTGATCCAGTTCGAGGGACACGTCGAGATCCAGGTCGTCATCCTCGAGGATCTCATCGTCCGGTACTTCAACCGGGACCGGAGGCTTCGGAGGGGGTGGCGGCTTCTCGACCTGCTTCGTTTGCAGGATCTCTTCCATCTGAACGATCTCCTGCTGGACTTCCACGACCTGGAAACTGGAGTCTGACGTCAGGTCAAACCGGAAGGCCGCGATCAGGACCGCGAGTGCTAGAACCAGACCGACCTGGACAAACAGGTGGTACTGGCTGCGCAGGTTGGCTTTGTCGGATTTTCTTAATGGCATGGGCGCACGTCACGCTAAATGAGGATAATGCCCGTTCTGGCGGGCCCCTAAGATAACGAACGGAAACTCGGAAGATCAATCCCGCGACGCGGATTCCTGAGATTCCTTCAGACTATCTATTTCAAAGACACTTCGCCTCGCCGGAAGTTGCTGCAAGGGGTCGTGATGCGCCTCTTCAGTCGCTCGAGTAACTCATCGCCCTCGCTTGTGTTCGCTCCAGCGCTGGATGCCTGATGCCGTAAAAAGACCAATCAGGTTGGCGACGGCATCCATAACATCGGGCGTGCGATCCCACGGCAGCAAGCCCTGGTAGATCTCTGTCCCGACGGCGTATAGCGCGCCCAGACCGAGCACGAGTGTTAACCGGAAACGGAGCGTGCGGGGGAGCGCGCGAAGCCAGAGCCAACCGAAGCCCAGGAACAGGGAGAAGTGGACGATTTTGTCAGGGCGGAGGAGGTCGAGTTCGAGGTCGGGCAGATCGTTGCCCGGGATGGAGCATGCGGCCAGGATGCCCACGGTCCATCCGATCGCCAGTACATAGTCTCGGTTCATGAAGTGACGTAAAAACGCGTGCGAAATAGGTCGTTAAGATGCGGGGTGAGGTCGCTCGCCATCATCGCGTGGGGGTTGACGGATTCGGCATGGCGATCGGCGGCGGCCCCGCCGAGGTGCAGCGCGCACAGGGCGGCGTCGAGGGGCGAGAGGCCCTGGGCAAGGAAGCCAGTGCATAGACCGGCCAGCACGTCGCCTGTTCCTGCGGTCGCGAGCAGGGCATTCCCGGTGCCGTTGATGAACACACGGCCATCCGGCGCCGCCACGACGCTGGGCAGACCCTTCAGGATGAGCACACTCTGCCATCGACGGGCATAGCTACTGGCGAGGGTGATACGGTTCGACGCATCGACCTCTTCGCCGGCCAGGGTTCGAAATTCACCCAGATGGGGCGTGAGGATCCAATTGCCCCCGGACAGGCCGGCGATGCTGGATTCCATCCCGGCGAGCGCCATCAGGCCGTCCGCATCGACCACAGCCGGCAGGTGCACCCGTTCCAGCAGGGAACGCACGAAGGCCCGCGTCCCGGGTGCCCGGCCGAGCCCGGGGCCGACCAGCATCGCGCGTGCCTTTTTCAGCGGACCCTCCAGAGCGTCAATG
>JBGSPJ010000119.1:0-2097 GCA_041738655.1 Rhodothermales bacterium
GCGCGTCGGGACGAATGCCGGGCCGTTGCCGCCGGCGCGACGGCCTGCAGCCGGGCAATTTCCGCCCCCGCTTCAGGAAACTTATGCCCTCGTTCCGGGGGCGATCGGACCCCACGCCGCGCAGATCCCCCGCGGCCGGCATGGCAAGTCTTTTGTACATCCCCCCTCCACGCAACTCTTACACACCGGTCATCTCCATGCTGCACCGACTCGAAAACAGCTACCAATCCATGACATCGCACGTCCGCCAGGTGGAGCGGATCGCGAACAACCTCGCCAACGCCAGCACCGTCGGCTTCCGGAAGGACCGCTCGTTTGTCGAGGTGCTGTCCGAAGGGCTCGACAAAGAGGAGGCCCCGTACAGCACGCGCCAGCTCGAACACTGGGTGGATCACCAGCAGGGCAGCCTCGAACAGACCGGCGGTTCGCTGGATGTGGCCCTCAACGGCGAGGGCTTCTTTGTCCTCTCCGACCCCGAAACCGGATCCGCGCGGTACACCCGCGCCGGCCATTTCCTGACGGATGAAGAAGGGACGCTCCGCGCCCCGAACGGCCTCGTCGTCGAGGGCCAGGCCGGCCCGATCACCATCCCCGAGGACGCCGTGGCCGTCGAGATCCGCCGCAACGGCGATGTGATCGTCGACAACAGCCTCGTCGGTACGCTCCGGGTCGTCCGCTTCGATGCACCGGAACAGCTGACCCGCATCGACGCGGCCTCGTTCATCCCGAACGGCGCCGAGCCGACGGACATCGACGAGCCGGCCGTCGTCCAGGGCCAGCTCGAAAACAGCAACGTCGACGCCGTCCGCGAAATGAGCGAACTCATCGCCTACAGCCGGCTCTTCGAGGCCCAGCAAAAAACCCTGACCACGGTAGACGGCTACCTCGAGCGCGCCACGCGCGAGCTGAGCCGGTTCTAATCGGTTTAAGGTTCGAGGTTTAAGGTTTAAGGGCATTTTCCTTGAACCTCGAACCTTAAACCTTAAACGCTACCAATCATCCGCACCCTTTTCCGAATTTCTCATGCTACGAGCACTCTGGACCGCCGCGCTGGGTATGCAAGCCCAGCAACAGGGCGTTGACAACATCGCCAACAACCTCGCCAACGCGAACACGACGGGGTATAAACAATCCAAGATCGTTTTTCAGGACCTGCTGTATCAGACGGTCCGCGCCCCGGGTGAGGGCGACGCGGGGACGTCGCAGCCGGCTACGTTGCAGATGGGCCACGGCGCCACGGCCATCGCCACAGTCCGCAACTTCCAGCAGGGCGGCCTCACCGAGACGCAGAATCCACTCGATATCGCCATCAACGGCGAGGGCTTCCTCCAGGTCACCCGGCCGGACGGCACGGTGGCCTACACCCGCGACGGCACCTTTACGCTGAACGCCGAGGGCACGATCGTCACGCAGAGCGGCCTCCGCCTGGAGCCCGAGATCTCGATCCCGTCGGATGCGAGCCGGGTGGACATTTCACAGGACGGCGTGGTGATGGCTACGATCCCCGGGGAAGTCGCCCCCGTCGAGCTCGGCCAGATCGAACTCGCCCGTTTCAACAACGATAGCGGCTTGCTCGCCATCGGCGGCAACCTGTACGAACAGACCAACGCCAGTGGCGAGCCCATCATCGGGACGCCAGGGCAGGACGGGCTGGGCGGGTTGATCCAGGGCTATCTGGAGAACTCGAACGTGCAGGTCGTCCAGGAAATGGTCAACCTCATCACCGCCCAACGCGCCTACGAGCTCAATACGAAGGTGGTCACGACGGCAGACCAGATGCTGCAGCAGGCCAATCAGATTAAGCGGTAATCGAGGAGAAGTGCAAAATGCAAAAGTGCAAAATGAAAAGTGCAAGGTGCAAAATGAGGGTGTTCAGGGGCCTCGCAAGTGCCTCGATCTTAATTTGCATTTTTCACTTTGCACTTTGCACTGTCATTCCACTTTGCACTGCACGCGCCGCGCAGCCGGATGAAGGCCGGATTCTCGAGGCGGCGCGGGCCGCGCTGGATGCCGCGTATCCCGGGCAGGCCGGCCGGCTGGAGGTGCTGGTGGTACGGACGGGGGGCGATCTCCCGGACACCGGCACGGTCCGCCTCC
>JBGSPJ010000120.1:0-11912 GCA_041738655.1 Rhodothermales bacterium
GGAGGCGGACCGTCACCGTGGCGATTTCCCGGTCGATGTCGGGCGCGAAGTGGACGGCCTGTGCCGGCGTGTCGCCGCGGACTTCCAGGTACGGCGTCTGCCAGATGCCGCGCGCGTTGCCGTAGCCCTGTTTGCCGTAGAGTTGATGGTCGCGCCGGGTGTCATCGACGCGAACGACGAGTCGCTGGGCGCGCCCGGGCTGGAGGTAGGCGGTCAGCTCCGCCGAAAAGGGGGTATAGCCGCCCGTATGCTGGCCCACCTGCTGGCCATCGAGCCAGACCGTCGTCTCATAGTCGGATGCTCCGACGACGAGGAACACCCGCCGGCCGGTCCACTCCGCCGGCGCCGTGATATCCCGCGCGTACCACCCGATGTCGGCGCCATCCGGTACGCCGGAGAGCGGTGCGCCCCAGGAAAAGGGCACCGTGATGGTGAGCGGAAAGGCGACACGGCCGGCGTGCCATCCCTCGGCCAGCCCCGCATCGTCCGGATCGAACCGAAAGGCCCAGGCACCGTTGAGGTTCAGCCACTCGGGCCGCTCGAAATCCGGCCGGGGATGCTCCGGGAGCGGGATGCCCGACGGGGACTGGGCCAGCACCTGGCCGGCAAACGCGATCGAAAGCAGCAGGGCAATCAGGAGGCGAAGCGTGTACATTCAGGAAATACCCGTAAGGATGTAAAGATCGTTGGGCGGAAGATACCACGCCCCGAGATCAAACGCTGCCGCCATGGAAACGAACTCAGTGGAAACGCACACAGTGGAATCGAACTCAGTGGAATCGAACTCAGTGGAAACGCACACACCGGATGCGTGTATATTTACGCTACCCTGCAAGCACTGATGGACCCTACCTCCTATCCGACGATAGAAACCGTCACCCTGGTGATCGGCGCAGGCGCCGCCGGCCTGGCCGTGGGCGCCTGCCTGCGGCACGACCATATCCCGCATATCCTGCTCGAACGGAATGACGCGCCCGGATCCGCGTGGGACCGCCGGTACGATCGGCTGCATCTGCACACCCACAAGATGTTCAGCGCGCTGCCCCATCTACCCTATCCGAAGGAGACGCCGCGTTACCCTTCTCGCCGGCAGGTGGCCGCGTATCTGAGAAACTACGCGCGCACGTTTCGCCTCGAACCACGGTATGGCCAGGACGTCGTCGAAGTCCGCCGGGACGCCGGCCGATGGGTGACTACCACGCGCGACACCCGGTATCGATCGCAGTACCTCGTCGTCGCTACCGGCCAGAGCCACACCCCACACCGGCCAAGCTGGCCGGGCATGGAGACGTTCCCGGGGTCAGTGCTTCACAGCGCGGAGTACGCCAATGGCAGTGTATTCAAAGGCGCCCGCATGCTCGTCGTAGGTTTTGGCAACTCCGCCGCCGAGATCGCGCTCGATCTCTGTGAACACGGGGCCGAGGTCGCGATGGCGATCCGCGCTGCTGTCAATGTCGCGCCGCGCGATCTGTTCGGCATGTCCACGCACTCCGTTTCGGTGATGCTGAGCCGGCTCCCCGCGCGCCTCGCCGACGCCTTCACGAGCACCCTCCCCCGCCTGGTGCTGGGCGACCTCTCGCCGTACGGTATCCGCCGGCTACCCTACGGCGGCATGACGCAGGTCGAGCGAGACAAAACGACCCCGGTGCTGGATATCGGCACCATCGCGCTCATCAAATCGGGCCGGATCACCGTCTACCCCGCTCTCGAACGCATCGATGGCGAGCGGGTGACTTTTGGGGATGGCCGAACAGCCGGGTTCGATGGCATCGTGCTGGGGACGGGCTACCGTCAAAATCTGAACGCATTCCTGCACGACGCCGATGCCGCGCTCGACGCCAATGGATGCGCCCGCACGAGCGGCCGGGACTCCGGCGTGCCGGGGTTGTTTTTCTGCGGCTTCAAGAACTCGCGGGGGGGCCTGCTGCGGGAGGCCGGCCGCGAGGCGCGGAGGATCGCACGCCTCATCCGTAGCCAGGGCATCACGGCCTGACGGCGCCGATGTCCTTTTTCATGCGCACCAGTGGAAGCCTCGCCCCTCCGGCCAGCGTCGCCTCGTACCGCTCCATCACCTCGAATCCGAACGCTCGATAGAGCGGTTCGCCAGGGAGGGTCGCCGCCAGCTCAAGGGCCATGAAGACGGCCTCGCGCGCGGCCGCCTCGCTGGCCCGCATGAGCGCACCTCCGATCCCACGCCGCGCATGGACCGGATGCACAAAAAACGCCCGAATCCGTGCCGCATCCATGGCCGGGTCGAGCAACGGATCTTCCACTGCCTTCATCTGATCGCCACCGTACAACGTCTTCCGCCGGCTCCATCCTCCACACCCCACGATCTCGCCTGCATCGTCGGCCACGAAGTAGGTGCCGTCCGCGATGAGCTGGGTGTCCACCCCAAAAATCTGCACGATGGCCTGTTCGATCTGGTCGTCGGAGTAAAACGGCCGGCTGAGGCCGCGAACGGCCTCCGGGATCAGCGATCGGATCTGGGGCGCATCGTCGCGCGTGGCCAGCCGGATGGCGGGGGCGCTCATTTCCAGAACGTCAGGTACAGCGGCAGGGCAGTGTTGCCGGCGACCAGCAGGATCCAGAAAACAAGCGTCCACCGATTCATCAGGCCAAGTTTATGCGTCTGGAGGTACCGCTCCCAGCCAAGTTCATGGGGGAGATCGACCTTCTCCGTTATGAGTTTGAGGTAGCGAGACACCCGTCGAATCGTCTGGATGGTGAGGTAGTTGTTTGCCCAGAACAGCAGGGTGATGATAAGCGGGATCCAGTAAGCGATCCGCGTCAGCAACTCGTCCTGCGTCAACATCCAGGCCCAGCTGGCGCCGTGGAGGACGAGGATATTGCGGGATTGGGACGCCAGGTGGTCGATCCGCTGGAGGTTTTCCGCGCGGAGCGCGTTGTATTCCGCGATGAGGAGGTCTTGCTGGACGGGTGTCATACGATAGCCGGCTGGTGGGATCGCTCGCAAAATACCGCTTCCCGGTCAATACAACAGCACACCATATTACACCACCCACATCACACTCCTCACGAAAATGAAATCTGCAAAGCTGACGGCACGAAAATATGCGCCAAACGTTTAGACCCGAAGGGTTTTCGAAACCCTTCGGGTCTTTAGAATCATAAACATATCCATGCAAAAACACCTGATTCTCCTGGCGCTCCTTACAATCGCCCTGCCTGTCGCCCACACCAGCGCCCAGTTCACCCGTCAGGATAGCCTCCGCGGCTCCATCACCCCCGAACGCATCTGGTGGGACCTCACGTTTTACGACCTGGCTGTCGCCGTGGACCCGGCCGGCCGATCCCTTTCCGGGAGCAACACGGTCCACTACCGCGTCGTCTCACCGGGCCAGCGGTTGCAGATCGACCTCCAGCCGCCCATGCGGATCGAGGCTGTAGAACAGGCCGGCGCACCCCTCGCGTTCGAACGGGACGGCAATGTGTACTACATCGACATCAAGACTCCGCAAACCGCCGGCGCCGAGCATAGCCTCTCCATCCGGTTCACCGGCGTCCCGAAAGAAGCCGTGCGTCCACCGTGGGACGGCGGCCTCACCTGGTCCGAAGATGCCAACGGCACCCCGTTTATCGCCACGTCCAACCAGGGCATCGGCGCCAGCATCTGGTGGCCCGTCAAGGATCACATGTACGACGAGCCGGACAGCATGCGCATCCGGGCGACGGTGCCGGATAGCCTCGTCGGCGTCGCCAACGGCCGGCTCCGCGGCGTGATCGACAACCCCGGCCCCACCCATACGTTCGACTGGTTCGTCGCCAACCCGATCAACAACTACGGCGTCAACCTGAACGTGGGCGACTACGTCCACTTCGGCGAGACCTACGCCGGCGAAAAAGGCGACCTCAGCCTCGATTATTACGTCCTCCGCGACAACCTCGACAAGGCCAGAGCCCAGTTCGCCCAGGTCCCGGGCATGCTCGACGCCTTCGAGCACTGGTTCGGACCGTATCCGTTTTATGAGGATGGATATAAGCTGGTGGAAGTCCCCTACCTCGGCATGGAACACCAGAGCTCCGTCACCTACGGCAACGGCTACGAAAACGGCTACCGGGGGATGGACCTGAGCGGCACCGGGTGGGGGCTCAAGTTCGATTTTATCATCATCCACGAGTCCGGCCACGAGTGGTTCGCCAACAACATCACCTATCAGGACGTGGCGGATATGTGGGTCCATGAAGGCTTCACGGCCTACTCGGAGAACCTGTATGTCGACTACCACTTCGGCAAGGAGGCCAGCGCCGACTACGTGATCGGCACCCGCTCCCGCATCCAGAACGACCGCCCGATCATTGGCACGTACGGCGTAAACAAGTCCGGCTCCGGCGACATGTACTACAAGGGCGCGAACCTGCTGCACACAATCCGCACCATCGTCGGCGACGACGCGCGGTGGAGGTCCATCCTGCGCGGGCTCAACGAGACGTTCTATCACCAGACCGTCACCACGCAGCAGATCGAGCAGTTTATCATTGACCGGAGCGGGCTCGCACTCCAGCCGGTGTTTGATCAGTACCTCCGCGACACCCGCATCCCGACCCTCGAATACCGGTGGGAAGATGGCAACACGCTGGCGTACCGCTGGGCGGATGTGATCGAGGGGTTCGATATGCCGGTGGCGTTGACGGTCGCCGGCCAGGCGTATGATGTCCGCCCGACAACCGGCTGGCAGACGCAGGAGACACTCTCGCGGGGGGAGGTGGTGGTGGACCGGAATTATTATGTCGCAACAACAAACGCAACTCAGTGACGATGCTTTACGCGTACTACATCCACCAGGTCACGATCTCCGGGAAAAGAACCACGACAAACAGCCCGACGAGCTGGATCAGAATGAACGGGACGGCACCGCGGTAGATATCGGCCGTCGAGAGCGAGGGCGGGGCGACCCCGCGAAGGTAAAACAACGCGAATCCGAAGGGCGGCGTCAGGAACGAGGTCTGCAGGTTCATCCCGATCATCACCCCAAACCAGATCATGTCGATCCCCAGGATACTCGCCGCCGGCACCAGCAACGGCAGGATGATGAAGGCGATCTCGAAGAAGTCGATAAAAAATCCCAGGATGAAGATGACCAGGTTCGCCACGATCAACAACCCGATCACCCCGCCGGGCAGGTTCGTGAGCAGATCCTCGATCCAGAAGTCCCCGTATAACCCACGAAAAACGAGCGCAAACGCCGTCGACCCGATCAGCAGAAACAGCACCATGGACGACAGCTTCGCCGTGGCGTTCATTGACTCCTGCATGGCTTTCAACGTCAGCCGGCGGTTGGCCGCGGCCAATCCCATCGCACCGACGGCTCCAAGCGCGCCGGCCTCGGTGGGCGTCGCGATGCCGGCGAAGATGCTGCCCAGCACCACCAGTATCAACACGAGTGGCGGAAGCATCACCAGCAGCACGCGCCTGAACAACGCTCCGGCGGCGAGTTGCCGTTCCTCGGGCGGCAACGCCGGCGCCTGCTCCGGTCGCACAATCGCTATAAAAATGACGTAGAGGGCATAAAAACCGGACAACATGAGCCCCGGCACCAGCGCCCCCTTAAACAGGTCGCCCACCGATACCCCCAGCTGGTCCGCCAGCACCACCAGCACCACGCTGGGCGGGATGATCTGCCCGAGCGTGCCCGAAGCCGCGATCACGCCGGCCGAAAGCCGCTTGGAATACCCGTAACGCAACATCACGGGCAACGAGATCATCCCCATCGCCACCACAGACGCCCCGACCACCCCGGTCGCGGCCGCGAGTAGCGTACCAACGAACACCACCGCCAGTGCCAGCCCCCCGCGCAACGCCCCGAACAACTGGCCGATCGTATGCAGCAGATCCTCCGCCAGATGGGACTTCTCCAGCAGCGTACCCATGAAGATGAAAAACGGGATCGCAAGCAGTACGTAGTTCGCCATCACCCCGAAGGTGCGGTCCGGCAAGGCCAGCAGCAGATGCCAGTCGAAGAACCCCATCTCGACACCGATAAAGGCGAAGAGCAGCGCCGTCCCACCGAGCGCAAAGGCAACGGGAAACCCCATAAAAATGAGCGCGAGCGCCCCCACGAACATCAACGGGGCCAGCCAGTCTCCTTCCATCAGCGTCCCTCCTCCACGGCCAGCGTGTCGCCGATGGGCTGCCGGAGCCGGGTTATCTGCCGGACCAGCATGGAAATCCCCTGCAGGATAAGCAACAAAAACGCGATGGGGATCACTGTCTTAATCGGATACCGGGGCAAGCCGCCCGGATCCGGCGACATTTCGCGCACGGCCCAGGAGTTCATCACCGCCGGCACGGAGACGGTGATCATGAGCACACAAAACGGAATCAGAAACAGGACGACGCCGGCAATATTGATCCACGCCTGCCCTTGCGGTCCGAGCCTACCATACAACACATCCACCCGCACATGCGCGTCGTGCTTCAACGTGTACGCCGCCCCCAGCAGAAACACCATGCTAAAGAAATACCATTGCAGCTCGATGTAGGTATTGGAACTGAGCCCGATACCGGTGAACCGATCGAGATACCGCGCGATGGCGTTAAACGCGCCCAGCAGGACCATGCCTAGCACCAGCCAGTACATGGCGCGACCTATGGCCTCGTTCAGTCGATCGATCAGATCGGCGACACGCGTCCAGAAACGCATCGGGCGGCAGGGATGGTGGGGTGGGGAATCAGGGGCGGACGTCGTGCGGACGGCCGCGCGCCCAATGTACTGCGCCCCAACGCGAGATCAAACGAAGAAACGGGGGTCAGAGCACGAGGCGCTGACCGCATTCAGGGAGGTGGATCGTCGTATCCGGATAGAAGTAGGCGATGTTGTCCGCCATCCACTGCCGAGCCTCTGTTTCGCCATGGACTAGCACGATCTGCTTTGGCCGGAGTCGTTCGACAATCTGAAGGAGATCGCGTCGGTTGCTGTGTCCGCTGAACCGGAACCGATCGACGTCGCAATTGATCGGCTGTGGCCCCACCATCCGGTCCAGGACGACGTGGTTGCCCTGGCCATTCGCGGCGGCATCCAGGATCTGGCGGGCCGGCGAATCCTCCTTTACAAACCCCACGAAGAAGACGCCGTTTTTGTCGCTCTCCACCAACTGCTGCGCGAGACGGTTCGAGATCGTCCGCTCGAACATCATCCCGCTGCTCATGATGTGGATGCTCGGCTGGTTGAGGGCGTCGCGCGTGGCCTCGTTGCTCCGCGGCAGCCGGCGCTGTGGCACGCCATACACCTGAAAATCGGGATCCAGCCGGGGTGTCGTGAGCCGCGTCTTGTCGTACAGATCCGCCACCGCGCGCATCGATCCCGCTGTATAGATCGGGATGTCTTCGGGGATGCGACCCTCGGCCTTGAACCGATCGATCATGGCGAGCATCTCCTGGGCGCGCCCGAGCGCAAACACTGGAATGAGCACGGCCCCGCCGCGATCAAACACCCGGGCAAGTGCGTTGGCAAACCGATCTTCCTCGAGCTTGCGCGTCGTTTTTTCAGCTTCGGGGTCGGCACCCAGGGTCGATTCCAGGATCAGGACATCGAGTGGCCCGTCGGGATAGTCCCCGCCCGGGATAATGTCTTGCGCACGGATGTTAGTATCGCTCGAATAAAAGATTCGACGCTTCCGCCCGTCCTCCTCGAAGGACATGTGCACCCCCACCGCACCCAGCACGTGGCCGGCGTTATAAAACTGCCCCCGGAACGGGATCTTGTCTTTGACGCCCCGCAGATCAAACGATTCGTACAACTCGTGCGTCAGGTAGAGAAAGCTCTGCATGTCCAGCTCTTCCTCGCTGAACAGGGGCTCGTGCGCGCTGGACCCCTCCTTGAGCTTGCGGCGCTGGAGCCGCGCGGAGGCCGGCAGCAGCAGATCGGCCAGCTGACGGGTCGCCGGCGACATGTGGACGTTTACGTTCGGGTACTCACGGAGGAGCACGGGAAGGGACCCCATGTGGTCGTGGTGCGCGTGCGTGACGATCACGTGGTCCACATACCAGGCCGAGTTGCGCCGCAACAGGTCCAGCCTGGGCAGGCTTTCAACCCCTTCCTCCTCGGGATCGGCGCCGGCGTCCAGCACGATGCCTGTATCATTAATGTTCAGGAACAGGCAGCTGGCGCCTATTGCTTCCGTACTCCCCAGCGCGACAAACTCCATAGACGTGATATATGCGATTGAGCCCCGGACACCCCTGTCAGGCTGCGGTTGGAGCGCGTCGGTATTCGAGAAACTAATTCTAGTAAGCCGTCTGGTACAGGTCTGGCCCCTCTTCGGTTTCAGCGGCTCCCTTTTTATCCACTCCAGAGCCCCAAACCATCACCTGGAAGCGCTTGCAGGGCTGTGCCCCGGGCACTACCTTCGTTGCGAGCCTAACGCCCGCCCCCCACCGATACGATCCCGCCATGCCCCTCCCCCTCCAGGCATTCATCGCGCTGTTGCCCATCGTGCTGGCCGCAGCCCTGCTTGTCGGATTCCGCTGGCCTGCGCGCCGCGCCATGCCGGTCGTGTATGTCACGGCGGCCCTTATCGCATTGACCATCTGGGGCGTGGATGTTTCCCGGGTAGCTGCCTCCACAGTTGAGGGGCTCGTTATCACGTTCAACATCCTCTACATCATCTTTGGGGCCATCCTGTTGCTCAATACGCTCACCTACTCTGGCGGCGTCGCGGCCATTCGGGATGGGTTCACGCGCATCAGTACCGACCGGCGCGTGCAAGTGGTCATCATCGCCTGGCTTTTTGGTGCATTCATCGAAGGGGCGGCGGGGTTCGGGACGCCGGCCGCCGTGGTTGGGCCTTTGCTTGTGGCACTTGGCTTCCCGGCCCTCTGCGCGGTTATGCTGGGGATGATGGTGCAGAGTACGCCGGTCACGTTTGGTGCCGTGGGCACGCCCATCCTGGTGGGCGCCGTGGGCGGCCTCGAGAGCCCGGAACTGAATGCGCAGCTCGCGGCGGCCGGCTGGTCGTTTGATGAGATGATCCGGCAAATCACCTCGGATGCGGCCATTCTGCACGGTATCGCCGGCACCGTGATGCCCGTGTTCATGGTGATGATGATGACCCGGCACTTCGGGGCCAACGCCTCGTGGCGCGAAGGCCGCGCTATCCTGCCCTTCGCCCTCTTCGGCGGGCTCGCATTCACGATCCCGTACGTGCTCACCGGGGTCTTCCTCGGGCCTGAATTCCCCTCGCTGCTCGGCTCCCTCGTCGGCCTCGGCATCGTCACCGCGGCGGCACGGCGGGGATTTCTGCTGCCCGAGAAGAGCTGGGACTTCGCCCCGCCCGCTGCCTGGCCGACCGGGTGGACCGGGGCCATCGCCATCCGGCTCGACCATGCCCTCGGCCGGCCCATGTCTACGCTCAAAGCCTGGGCCCCCTATGTCATTCTCGCCATACTCCTTGTCGCCAGCCGTCTGCCCCAGTGGCCTCTGGGGGACTGGCTCAAGGCGGTGACGTTGTCCTGGCCGGCCGTGTTTGGCACCACCATCACGGCCTCCACCCAACCGCTGTACTTGCCGGGTACGCTGCTCCTTATCACCGTCGCCATCACTTACTTTCTGCACGGGATGCGCCGCGAAGCGCTCGCGCGCGCCTTCAGTGAGTCTACCCGTATCCTGTTGGGCGCCGGCTTCGTGCTGATCTTCACGGTCCCGATGGTCCGCATCTACATCAATTCGGGCGTCAACGCGGCCGGCCTCGCCAGCATGCCGATCGCCATGGCCGAGTGGGTGGCCGTCAGTGTTGGCGCGGTTTGGCCCCTTTTTGCACCATCCATCGGCGCCATCGGGGCATTTATTGCGGGTAGCAACACGGTGAGCAACCTCATGTTCAGCCTTTTCCAGTTCAGCGTGGCCGAGCGGCTGCTGATCTCGGGCACACTCGTCGTCGCGCTGCAATCGGTCGGCGCGGCCGCCGGCAACATGATCGCCATCCATAACGTCGTCGCCGCCTCCGCCACCGTTGGCTTGCTCGGCCAGGAAGGCGCCATCCTCCGAAAAACCATCTGGCCCACCCTCTACTATGTCACCTTCGCCGGCCTCATGGGCCTCCTCGCCGCGTATGTCCTTGGCGTGACCGATCCCCTCATGCCCTGATCGCCCCCACAGAAACGTAATCCGTAAATAGTTTGGTTGGTATCCGGCTAAATTGTTAGCTTCCGATCGACCCACACTCGCGCACCATCACAGAACAATAGATAATCCTACACCACCATGGGCATTTTTGATTTTCTCAAAAACATCGGCATCGGCGTCGACGAAGGCAAAGAAGCCGCAACGATCAAACAGACCATCACCACCGCTTTCGGCGCAAGCATCACCGGTCTGAATGTCGCCTTCGACGACGCCACCGTTACCCTGAGCGGTCAGGCAGACTCGATCGCCACCAAGGAAAAGGCTGTCCTGATGGCCGGCAACGTGAAGTCTGTCGATAAAGTCAACGACATGCTCACCGTCAAAGTGCCGCCGCCTGTCGTCAAGGAGCCGAAGTTCTATACGGTCAAGAAGGGCGACTCCCTCTCGAAGATCGCAAAAGAGGTCTATGGCGACTTCAAGAAGTGGGAGGCGCTCTTCGCCGCCAACAAAGAAGTCATCAAAAACCCCGACCTGATCTACCCCGGCCAGCAAATCCGTATTCCGGAGCTGTAGTCGCAGGAGGCTCGCTGCGCGGTAATCACTGCCTGCGCAGCGAGCCCCCGCCTACCTATCCAGATCCCTCGCTAGCGTCCTAGAAATCGCGTCGGCCGTATAGCGGCTGAGGCGTTCGAGGGCTTCGATCATATCCGCTTCGCTCATCTCTTCGAGCGCTTTGGCGGAGCGCACGTTGTCGAAGAGGTAAAATCCGCCGTCGTTGATCGGCTCATCGACGCCGATATCCCGCTTCCAGACCAACCGGCCCGAGTGGTTGTCGACCAGTTCGACGCGGGCTTCGAGGAAGTACTCCATGCTGCCGTCGTACGTGCGGCCGGCGTAGATGCCGTGATGCTCGATGCGGAGGATCATCACATAGTCCGCCCCATCCAGGTCCTCGGTCGGGATCGCATCCATGTACCGCGCCGTGCGGGGCAACACGCCCTCGGCCACGAGCATGGCTACATCCACGGAATCCGCCGCTTTATCCAGCCGGCGACGCGCCTTTTCGGCGTTTGCTTCTTTTGCAATCGAGGTCGCCGCCCGGAAGATGGCGCCGATCCGACGGGTCGCCACGCCTTCGACGATATCGCCTTCAAGGTCTGTGATGATCCGGGGTACGGGCGCCAGCGGCGCATCGAGCGCGAGGGTGTGACCCGAGAAGTCGTAGCGGGCCAGCCGGTGCCCGCCGCCGCAGCCCATCATGAAGAGCGCCGGCACAAGTACCCATGCCATCCAGCCGGCCATAAACCGTAGCGAACGCAGCCTGGCCGTGTTCAGAATAAAGGACGTCGTGTTCATCATTTCACCCATCCTGCCCGTTTGTGAGTCGTTTTTACGTGTCGGGTGGCGACAAGCAGGGAAAGATCAAAGTGTGTACCGGGACGAAAGAGGTTCAAGGAGAGGTTAAAAGTTCAATGCGTTCACTCGCCTGATAAACCGTCACTGATTGGACAGCCGGATGCGACGGGCGTAGGCGGGGGCCTCGGCATCGGACAACACTAGGAGCGCGTGGGCAGCACGAACGCGGACATCCAGCACCGGGTCGTCGAGCAGAGCATAGAGCCGGCTGGCGCCATCGATCAGCCAGGCCTCGGCTGCCGCGCGGGCCGCGTGGGATCGGGTTACGGAATCGGGATGCCCCAGTTGCTGGTGCAACACGCGGCGCGCGGCATCATCTCCCAACACAGCCAGCGCCCGCTCGGCATAGGCCCGATCGGTATCAAACTCGGCGCGATCCAGGCTCGCCTGCAACGCGGGGATGTCCGCGCC
>JBGSPJ010000158.1:0-4008 GCA_041738655.1 Rhodothermales bacterium
GGCATCGAGGCCTTCGAGGGTCCAGAGTGCGTGGAGCCGGCCGAGGCGGTCGATCTCCCGCATCGCCACTCGCTCGAGGAACGGCACGATGGCCGGGTCGGCCCGTTCGACGAGCAGGCGCTGGGCCGTGTCGCGGACCCATCCATCTTCATCCGACAACAGGGCGACAAGCGCGCGCGACGTGGCGCCGGCGAGTTCGATGCGCCCCGGCGGCGTCCATCGTTCCGGTACGATCCGCCAGATCCGGCCGTGATGGATGGGCTGCTCGAGCCGGCGCTTCTCGGTCTGCTCCCGCAGGTACGGAGTCATGTACACCCCGTCCTGGATGATGCCGCGGTACATATCGGCGACATAAAGGGCCCCGTCGGGCCCGGAGGCGAGAAACACCGGGCGGAAACGTTCGTCGGTCGAGGCCAGAAACTCGACCTGAGGCGTGGCGTCGCGTGCTTCAATCGAGAGGCCATGATAGGTGAGGAAGTTGCGTTTGATCAGGTTGCCGACCGGCTCGCACACAAAGGCGTTGCCGCGATGCCCAGGCAGGGCTGTGCCGCGGTAGATAAACGGAGCGCCGGCCGAAGTAAACTCCAGCAACCGTCCCCGCTCGTCGAGTGCGCCGGGGATGTAGCCCCGGTTGGCCGCCGGCGTGGCGCGAATCGGGAAGATGCGGCGGCTCTGCGCGATGCCCACATTCAGCCCGCTGGTGGGCGTGTGATGGGGGTTGCGGCGGAGTGTGTTGGGGGGGACGAGGTCGGTGTGGAGTTGCGACCAGTTGTAGTTGTAGTACAGCCGGCCGGCATCGTCGTGCGAGATCCCCCATTGCCCCCTGAACTCGGTCGAATCCCGCACCCACTGACCGCGCAGGAGGCGGTAGCGAGCCGACGATTTGGCGTTGTAGTACCAGTTGTCGATGCCGCGCCAGAGGCCGTTGGCGGAGTGTTCGGGGAGGCCGGCGCCGCCGTAGGTCGAATCGATCAGGACGCGGCGGTCGGCGCGGAGGTCGCCATCGTCGTCATACACCATCCACAGCGGTTTATTCTCGGCGACGAGCGCCCCGCCGGGCACCACGGCCACGGCCCGAGGGAGCACAAGGCTATCGAGGAAGATCACCGCATCGTCCATCCGGCCGTCGCGGTCGGTATCGGTGAGGATTTTGATCCGGCCGATGGGTGCCTCGTCGCTGGGGCCCTCAAGATCGGGCATGAAGCCCCGCATCTCCACCACCCAGAGGCGGCCTTCGGCGTCGAACGTCATCGCCACCGGGTCCTCGACAAGTGGCTCGGAAGCCACGAGTTCGATCCTGAGGCCTGGTTCGAGCCGAAAGGTGGCGTGTTCCTGCGCCGGCGTGCGGACGGGCGAGAGCCCCTCGTTGGTGTCGCCAGGGCCCGGCCCAGAAAGGCAACCGGCCCCCGCCAGCGCCGCTACCAGAAGCAGCGCATAGACGGGCCCGGGGCGTGGAATGAGGGGGGGAGGGAGCATGGGTCGGGGGGGATCGATACCACCCGACAAGGTCGACCCCCGGCGCCCAAAAATCAAGGAAGGACAGGCCAAGACTACGAATCCCGTCCCCATCCCTCTGAATAAAAAAAGAGGCGCGCCGACCTGGGGCCGGCGCGCCGAATTCGGGGAGCATCGCTTGCAGTAAAAGGGTGCGACACGCCTACGTGCGGCAAACCTACTTCAAAAGCGTCATGATGCGCGATTGAGATGGCTGGCCGTCGAACGTGACGCGGTAGAGGTACACGCCGGAGGCGGCGACCTGACCATCGCTGTCCCGGCCATCCCACTGCACTTCGTAGACGCCGGATGTTTGTACACCGTTCACAAGCTCCACCACCTGCTGGCCGAGGATGTTAAACACCGAGAGCACAATTTCGCTGGCCTCGATCAGCTCGTAGCGGATCGTCGTGGTCGGGTTAAACGGGTTCGGGTAGTTGCCATGCAGCGCGAACCGTGTCGGCGTCTCGTCCGTCAACTCTTCGACGGCGACAGCGCCTTCAACACGCACAACCGGGCAGTTGACATTGGCCGCGCCGGGGGCCAGTATAGTCGCGCTTTGCGCCGAAGCCAGGTCACTGACCGAGCCGAAGTCGGCGTTATCGTAGATATTGACAACCCAGAGCGGCGAATACGCCGCGTCACCCGGCAGGGTCGCCAGGACATTGTGGGTCTGTGCGGATCCTTCTTCCGTCAGGAAGCCGGACGGGGGTCCGCCGTCTGGCTGATCCGGGTTGATGTTAAACGTCACGTAGATGGGCGACAGGGGTACTTCACCCCCGACGGGCGCCAGGGCCGCCTCGCCAAACTCGAAGTAAAACACCGCCTCATCTTTGTACCACCCGTTGACCAGGCCGGCGCCGTTGGCGCTGCTCAGACGTTGCGTCGCCATCGAACCCTCTGGAACGATGGGGCAATTGACGATGGCGTCGAGCGGCTCCATGGGTAAACCAGCCAGTCCTTCCGCGCTTGTGATGGTGTTGGCGACATAATCCGCCGGCACGGTCACCTTTACCGGCTGCCAGAAATCGTTGTAATCCTCATCGCCGGGGACCACATCAACGATATTGAACTGCCCGGCAACGGGGGCGTCTTCGCCATCACGAAACAGCACGTAAATGGGCGCCGGTGCCGTTGGCTGAACGTCGAAATTATAATACTCGACAAGCTCGCCGGCGGGCCCGAAGCCGCGGGTTACGAACGGGGCCTCATCGAAGTTAATGGCCACGTTGGCTTCTGGAAGCGTACTGCCTTCGGAACGGACAAACAGATTCCCGGCCTCGGCACTGAATCGGTCGATCGATGTCCGCACGGCCGTCGCATGATCAGCCGGGTTGCTCGTGCCCGGGGTTGCGCCGGTCTCGATCCAACTTTCCGCCGCGGTCGCGCCGGAGCCGGTGAAGGCGAGCGTCATGCCAGTCGCCGGGGCGGCGGCAAAGGCGCCGGCGGTCCACACTCCGGCGGCTACTGCTACGCTCTCACGCATGTGGCCGGCTGAACCGTACTGCATATAGCCGGCCATGGCGGCCGCGCTCGCGAACTGATTCGAGGTGTAGAGTCCTACTTCCCCATCGCCGTCGCCCAGCGAGTCAAATGCCACGACCAGATAGTCGCCCGCCGGGATCATCAGGGCGCCTTCAAGGACCGTCAGGGTCGAAATCCGGTGGTAATCAGGGAAATTGCATAGCCACAGGTCGGACACATCGACAGCGCTGTCGCCGGCGTTGTAGAGTTCGACCCACTTGGAAGCACCCATAAAATCGACCCCTGAGTAGCCAACTTCACTGATCCGAACCTGGGCGCGTGTATCAACTACCAATGTCAAGAAAACTATGGCAAGCAAGCCTTGAAGCAATCGTTTCATCTAGAAATACCCGTTTGGTGATGCTATGCGCGGACGCCATCGCACGCGCGAAGTGACTCATCTCGAGCCGCTTAAAGATGCGCGCATCACCCGATTCGATGTATCACAAAAGCGTAACATGCGATCACGAATCAAACACATCGGACGTATTCAGCCAGGCGATGGATCTATAAAAAAGGCGCGCCGACCAGAGGCCGGCGCGCCGAATTCGGGGAGCATCGCTTGCAGTAAAAGGGTGCGACACTCCTACATGCGACAAACCTACTTCAAAAGCGTCATGATACGCGATTGAGATGGCTGGCCGTCGAACGTGACGCGGTAGAGGTACACGCCGGAGGCGGCGACCTGACCATCGCTGTCCCGCCCATCCCACCCCACTTCGTAGACGCCGGATGTTTGCACACCGTTCACAAGCTCCGCCACCTGCTTGCCGAGCAGGTTGTAGACCGTCAGCACGACCTCGCCGGCCTCGACGAGTTCGTAGTGGATCGTCGTGGTCGGGTTAAACGGGTTCGGGTAGTTGCCATGCAGCGCGAACCGCGTGGGCGTTTCGCCTTCGATACGCTCGATGGCCGTCTGCGACGTCTCGTTGATGGCGCCCGGAGTCGCCGCGACCGACGCCCAACGGGCGGCTGACGCGCCGCTCGTGC
>JBGSPJ010000201.1:0-8677 GCA_041738655.1 Rhodothermales bacterium
TGCAGCCACGCCGCGGCCGCCGCCCCCGTGGGCGTGATCCGGTAGATCCGGCCGCGGTCGTTACCGTTGTAGATGTCCTTCGAGGCCCGCGTCGCGTCGTCCATCCACTCGGGGTGTTCGACGATCTGGCGGTAATAATCCACCACATACAGCGCCCCATCCGGACCGATGTAGAAGCTCACCGGCCGAAACCAGGCGTCGCGCGAGGCCAGGAATTCCTTTCGGGCCTCGATCCGTTCGCCACGGAATGTGGGGCCGGCGGGCACGGTCCGCAGCGCATGGACCAGGTTGTGCACGGGCTCGCCGACGAAGCTGACGTGGCGGTATTCGGGCGGGAAGAGGTCGGCCTGGTACAGCGTGATGCCGGCGGCGGAGGTCAGCATCCCCCGGTCGGTCAGTAGCTGGTGCTCGGGGGTGTCGGTGATGGGGTAGATGGCGGTGTTAGAGCCGTATTCCGGGGTGTACTGCATGGCGAACTGGACCGGCAGCAGCGGGTTGCGGGCCAGGTAGCGGTGGGCGATCACCTCGTGAAACTGGGGCCGGGCGTTGTTGAGGGAAAAGTGGTGGCCCCAGTCGTCGAATGCGTGGCCGAACTGGGAGCGGCTGGAGAGGGATTCGAGGGCGAAGGCATCCGGCTTGAGGCGGACGTTGCGGTGTTCGGCATTCTGCCCGAGCCGGCCGGCGTCCGGGCGGGCCGGGAAAAACACCTCCGACCCCGGGTCGCCGAACTGCTCCGCGTAGTCTTCCGTCCCGATGGTGCCGTTGTTGGCCAGGTAGATCCAGTTGTCGAGGCCGAAATAGGGCTTATTGAAGTTGTGCTGGGGGTTGGAGCGCGCGAAGCCCGAGAGCATCACCTCCCGTAGGTCGGCGCGGCCGTCGCCGTCGGTATCCTCCAGGTAGATGAGCTCGGGCGGGGCCGTGACTAGGAGTCCGTTTTTCCAGCGCATGAGGCCGGTGGGGAGGACGAGGCCGTCGGCAAAGACCGTGCTTTTATCCGGCCGGCCGTCGCCGTCCGTGTCCTCCAGCAGCTTGACGCGTCCGTTGGGGCTGACATCGAGCGGGTAGCCGGGCATTTCGACGACAAACAGCCGGCCCAGCTCATCGATTTCCATGGCCACGGGGTCCGTCACCAGCGGCTCGGCGGCGACGAGTTCGATCTGGAAGCCGTCCGCGATCTGGAAGGAGCCGAGGGCGGCCTCGGGCGACAGCTCGCCGTCGGACCCGGAGGGCGCCGGCTGGCAGGCGGAGAGGAGGAGGAGGGCGGCGGTGAGGCGGAGCATGGAACGCGCAGGTAGTCGGGTGGACGTGGGGGTTCGCCCGGAATATACGAGCGGCGGTTATGAAGAGAAATTTCAGGGTGGGCGCGAGCGCCGGCGAAGCGAATAACACTATATTGGAACGGGTCGAAGGATGTGCCATCTCACTCAAGACCTACATCAAGACCTGCATCAATAATACTTCGGACAGTTTTCAAAGGGATGCGCTGCCACGTGACATGTTAGGCCCCTCCTCGAATCGAGGAGGGGCGAGTTCCGACGTCGATTTATCGATGTCGGAACGGGGAGGAGTACTGCCCGAAGTCAACGCGGAGCATTTTTTTGCAACTCGACCTGACGGCCTAGTAGGAGAAAATACAGGCAGCAACCTGGGATGCCTTTTGACCCATCCGCCCGGCATCTCTTTGCTCCTCCCCATCCCGTCACCGCTGCGCGCCGACGGGATTTGCCCCTCCTCGGATCGAGGAGGGGCCTGATCGTCCGGAACGGAACAGCCCCAAAAGTGTCAGTCACGGATTTTCGCACAATAGTCCGTTTCTGCATAATATCAGTGATTAATTAGCACATTTTTGAGCATAACATGGCAGGAGCGTCGCGGGAGTTCTTTCGTAAAGGATATAGGACGTATTGGTTACTCCTGTTGCTTGTGCTATCGACATCCTGCCATGATCCGCTCTCCTCGGAAGTCGAGCCGCCAGATCCTCCAGACCCTTTTGAGGATACAAGGAAGTGGTCCCAACCGGAAGAAATAGCGCTCCTCTCTCCAGCCATAATTAATGCTTCGGCCCCGGCCGCCTTGGTGGCCGAAGGAGATCGTTTGCATTTGTTATTGAGTGTACCTCAGGATTCCTCGGGTAGTGTCATTCCCGATCGGTTTGGTCTCGCCTATTTGTTTTTTGATGGTACAGCATGGACGCATCGGACGACTATTAAAGGATTCGGTGTATTTAAGCCTGCTGCCATCTTACCCGATCCGGACGGGACCGTTCATATCTTCTGGGCAGGGATTAGAGAGGAGCTTCGTCAGTTTCCAACAACATCCAGGGGTTCAGATCTATATTATTGTAGGTGGAGTGGAAATGGGTGTAGCGAGGCGATTTCCCTGCATGCCGATCCCTCGCCGGGGAGCTTTCGTTTCCAGGATAGGCCGCACCGCGATGAATTTGGAAGAATACATCTGGCTTTTCAAAGTGGACCGCTTGTTAGAACGCTAGAATTTTTAAGTGAGTCGGATTTTACGGTATCCATTTTTGGATTGCACATCTATCCGCATTTGATTCTACATAATCAGATTTCCTTTCTTGCTTACGTGAGCACCCCAGATCCTCCAGAGGGACAGAACGATCTTTTCCTGGCGAAAAGGGTGACTGGTTCGAGTATTTGGTCGACTCCTGATAATCTTTCTCACGATCCCCTAAACGGCGCCCATGTACCCGTTGTCGCGATCGACCTGGAGGACCGGACGCATGTCGTATGGTTTGCGCAGAGAAATACGGGAGGGAGATATGAGCTACGTCATGTTGTTTCGACGCCAGCCGCCCCTTCCTGGAAGGAAACGCGGCTATTGTCGGATTCGGACCATAGTAGGGGAACCCCAACACTGCTCGTTGATGAAAGTGGCGCACTTCATGCCTCATGGGGGCATCTGGCGGTAATTCCCTCCGTCGAATATCATCATGCCATCTGGCGCGACAGTACCTGGTCAACACCTCAGCGTTTGTTTCCCGATATTGATTTGCATGGATTCCTTTATATGGCGAGTGGTTCTAAGAATCGCGTACATGCCGTTTTTTTGGACGCTTCGAAGTTATATCATGCTCGGTTTGAGTGACCTTCTTGATTAGCGAGAAGTGAATAGCGAAGGGGGCTTCGTTTATGGCGCCGAGTGGTGTTTTTAAACCCCGCCCTGTCATCACAACCGAACGCAGCCGGCGGAATCCCGAAAAAATCACCACCCCGTAGCCACAGTCTGCTCGAAGGCCCCTCGCTGACGCTCACTTCGGCTTCGCTCAGTGCAGGCAGGGTGACATCTTACGTAGAGACGCTCCTGTGGAGCGTCTCCTGACGGCATCGATATTCCGGATAGCCCATTGAAAAGCGGGAACTGTCGCTAAGACGCGTCTCCTGTCGGCATCGACATCCGGATAGCCTCTCGCATGGCAGAAACGTCGCTCAGACGCTCCACAGGAGCGTCTCTACGGCCTTCATTTTCAGGGCACGATCAGCTTACCTACCCATTCTGCGCGCCCGCATCCCATCATCCTTACCCATTAAACCCCGAACCTTGAACCGCCGCCGGCTCGCCGGCGGCGCTCAGTTCATCGACTTCTGACTCAGGATCTGATCCAGCGTATTCAACAGCGCGGTTTTGTGAAAAGGCTTGGGCATGTAGGCGTCAAAGCCCTCGCGCAGGAGCAGCGCCCGGTCGTGGGGCGTCGCCATGGCGGTGACGGCCATGAACGGGACGTTCTGGTAGTGCTGGAGGGTGCGGAGCTGGTGGAGGACGTCGACCCCCGAAGCGTCCTTGCCGAGGTTGATATCCAGCAGCACGGCGGTGAAGTACTCCAGATTCGCTTTTTCGATGGCCTCGGAGGCGGAGGACGCCATCTCGCATTCAAACCGGTCGCCCAGGACAAGCGCCAGCAGCCGGCGCGTGTCGTCGCTGTCGTCCACCACCAATACGCGGGCGGTTTTGGTGGGTGTGAGTTTAATCTCCTGGACTTTCACCGTAGGCGGTGGCGCCGGCGCTTCGTCGTCCTGGTTGAGGAGGACGGACAGCGCCTCGGAGAGCTGTTTGCCGCCGGTCCCGACGTACTGGGCCAGCTCGCGGTTTTCGTCGCGCAGCCGGTCGGCCAGCAAATCGGCGAAGCCGATGATTGAGGTCAGCGCTGTGCGGATTTCGTGGCGCTTCGAGAGCAGGCCGCCGAGCGGGGTCTTGAGGAGCGGCTCGGGTTCGGGCGCCGGCTCGGGCTTCCGGGCCGCCTGGGCGAGCCCGCGGCGCATCTCCTCGACCTTCTTGACGAGGTCGCGGTTGAGGGCCAGTAGCTCTTTGTTGGTGTCCGTCAGGTCGTCGTTTCGGCGCGACATCTCGTCGATCTGCCGGCGGAGGTCGTCCGCCTGCCCCATCAGCGTGGTGTTTTCGGCGCGGACGTCGTCGCGCGTTTTCTGGAGGTCCTGGAGCATCGCGTGCAGCCGGGTCTTGAGCTGCGCGAGGTCGTTCTCCATCGACTCCAGGGCATGGGTCACGCTTTTGTTGGACTCCATATCGGTTGGCTCGTTTTCTCCGAACGTCGCATCGAAGAAGGTAACCTGCGCGCCCATCGTGGTGCCGTCGTTGAGCGGGACGGGGCGGATCTGCAGGTGTACGGGGCGCGTTTCGCCGTTGATTTCGAAGGGGATGGCCTTGGACTTAAAGGTCTTGTTGCGCTGGATGGCCTGTTCGAGCGCTGCCTTGAGATCGGCCCGGATATCCGGGATGACGAGGTCGATCAGATCAACCCGCAGGCTGTCGCCGGGCAGGTCGAGGAACGCCCGCACGGGTCCAAACTGGTCCAGGATCCGCCCTTCGGCATCGACGAGGAGGGAGGGCTGGTTGGCCTCGGCCAGGAGGTCTTCGTCCATCGCTTCGCGACGGGTCGCGGAGGCCGGCTCGGGCTCCTCCGCTGCCGCCTCACCAGCCGGTGGCGCATCGGCGGCGGTTGGAATCTCCAGAGTCGAGGGTGCGGCCACCGTGAGGTCAGTGTCCTCCAGGTCGATTTCCACGCCTTCCTCTTCGTCATCGCCGGTCAGGTCCTCGGGCAATACCTCGACGATCGAACGGGCAGGGGCAGGGGCCGCGGGTTCGGCCGGGCCGGCGTCGGACTTCGACGAGGGCGTCGCAAACAACGGGACTGACGATTTTTTCTGGAAGATGGAGGTCGACCCACCCACCGGGATAAACCCGGGCAGAGTGATCGCCTCGTCAGCCGGCTGGTCGAGCAGCAGGAAGCCGCCCGGGACGAGGGCCTCGGCGAACTGGGCGACGATTTCGCCGGCCACGGCATCGCTCAGCCTCGACAACACCTCGCTCGCATAAATGGCGTGCAGGCCGTTGAGCGGGGGGGTGAGCATCGGGTTGTGGCTGAAGAAGTGGATGATCTTCTGGACATCCTCAGCCACGGTATACTGCTCCCCCTCGCGGCGGAAGAACCGATCGAGGTACAGCGCCGGCAGATGTGAGGCGATCCCCAATCCATAAATCCCCTTCCGGGCAAACGCCAGTGTCTCGGTGTCGCTGTCGGTGGCGACCACCTGGAGCTTCATCGATGATAGCTGCTTCGCGGCGCGCTCCTGGAGCAGGATGGCGATCATCAGCGCCTCCTCGCCGCTGGCGCACTCAGGCACCCAGATTCGGCACGTGCCCTGGGTCGAGGCCAGCTCGAGGATCCGGTGCAGCAGCGTCTCCCTCAGGCGCTGGAAGATCCGGTTGGGTTTGTAGAAGGAGGCGTTGCGAAACAGGAGCCGCTTGGCGAGGAAGCCGACCTCCGCCGGGTAGGATTTCAGGATGCCGACGTATTGCGACAGGCTGCCCACCTGGTGGATCCGCATCCGCTGCGCGAAATGAGCCTCGAGGTACGCCGGCGTGTACACGCCGAAGTTGATCGCGTACTGCTTCGCCAGCAGCGCGAAGATCTGCTCGAGTAGCTGCGCCTCGCGTTCGTCCCGCCACAACACGGGGCGCGCCGTTTCGGCGGAAGCGAGGCTTTTCAAGTACCCCGCGAGGAGCGTGGCCATCTGCTGGGGCGAGACAACGGCATCGACGAGCGTGCGGGCCTCGAGCGCCAGGGCGTCGTCCGGCGCGATCGGCCGGCCGGTGGCCTGGAAGATAACCCCTCCGGCGCTCCGCAGCTGCTTCAGGCCGGCGAGGCCGTCGGAGAACGAGTCGTTAAAGAGGAGGGTGACGGTCTGCGTCTGCTCCCGCTCGGCGAAGGAGCGGAAGATGGCGTCGAGCGGGAGCTGGGACGTGTCCAGTGTCGCCGGCGCCACGGTCTGCAGAAGGCCGTCGCGCACAACGATGTGTTTGCCCTGAGGCACCAGGTAGATGCAGCCCTGGCGCAGTTTTTCCTTGCTGCGGACGGCCACGGTCTCGAGCGGCGTCGCGCCCAGCAGGCTCTCATCCAGCCGCTGCGATGGCGACGAGCCGGCGTTGAGCACGATAAACGGCGTGCGGCATGATGCCGGCAGCGACTTGAAGAAGATGCGCAACGCGTCGTACCCCGATGGCGAAACGGCGACGACGACGACGGATGCCTGCGGCCGGACGGGCGTGAACAGGTGATTGGCGACGAGTTCGAGCGGGGGGCGCGAAGACTTGTCGTGGGATTCCATAACGGCTATGCGTCCGGATTCAAAGGGCTCGAGGGCGGGAGAGGGGCATCTTGTATGTCGTTACACTCCGCCGGCCTGCGGCAGCCTGGCTTGGTAGTAATTCGAATCCCCCCAAAAACAAAGCATGTGCCGCTTCCTTCGAGACGGCACATGCGGTAATACGGTCTCCAAACACGCCCCGGCGGCCTCAGCGGACCAGCTTTTTGTACCGGATCCGGTGGGGCTGGTCGGCCTCGATCCCCAACACCTCGCGGCGGTGAGTCTCATATTGCGAGTAGTTGCCGTCGAACCACGTCACCACGCTATCCCCCTCGAACGCGAGGATGTGGGTGGCCACGCGGTCGAGGAACCAGCGGTCGTGCGAAATCACGACGGCGCAGCCGACGAACACTTCAAGCGCCTCTTCGAGCGCGCGGAGGGTGTTGACGTCCAGGTCGTTCGTGGGCTCGTCCAGCAGCAGCACGTTGCAGCTTTCGCGGAGCGTTTTCGCGAGGTGGACGCGGTTGCGCTCCCCACCCGAGAGCTGGCCGACGCGCTTCTGCTGGTCGCTGCCGGCGAAGTTGAAGCGGCCGACGTAGGCGCGCGAGTTCATCTCCCGGTTGCCCACCTGCAGCAATTCCATCCCGCCCGAGATCTCTTCCCAGATCGTTTTGTCGGAGTCGAGCGGGCGGTTCTGATCCACATACCCCAACTTCACCGTCTCCCCGATCCGGAATGAGCCGCTATCGGGCTTTTCCTGGCCGGTGATCATGCGGAAGAGCGTCGTCTTGCCGGCGCCGTTCGGGCCGATCACGCCGATGATGCCACCCGGAGGCAGGGCGAAGTTGAGGTTTTCGAAGAGCAACCGATCCCCGTATCCCTTCGCCACGTTGGTGGCTTCGATGACCAGATTGCCGAGGCGCGGCCCGGGCGGGATCGGTATTTCGATCTCCTCGTTGCGCTTCTCCTGCTGGTCGGCCACCATCTTTTCGTACGACGAGATACGGGCTTTGCTCTTGGCATGCCGGCCCTTGGGCGAGGTCCGGATCCACTCCAGCTCGCGCGCGAGTGTTTTCTGCAGCTTCGAGGCCTGTTTTTCTTCCAGCGCGAGGCGTTTGCCCTTCAGCTCCAGCCAGGTCGAGTAGTTGCCCTCGAACGGGATGCCGCTGCCGCGGTCGAGCTCCAGGATCCAGCCGGCGACGTTGTCCAGGAAGTACCTATCGTGGGTGACGGCGATGACCGTGCCGGGGTACCGGGCCAGGTGCTGTTCGAGCCAGGTGACCGACTCCGCGTCGAGGTGGTTCGTGGGCTCGTCGAGCAGAAGGACGTCTGGCTCCTGGAGGAGCAGCCGGCAGAGGGCCACACGCCGGCGCTCGCCACCGGAGAGCACCTTGATGGACGACTCGGGCGGCGGACACCGCAGGGCGTCCATCGCCATCTCCAGCTTGCTCTGGATGTCCCACCCGTTCAAGTGGTCGATTTTGTCCTGAAGCTTCGCCTGCTGGTCCATGAGCTTGTCGAAGTCGGCATCCGGCTCGGAGAATTTAGCACTCACCTCCTCGTACGCCTTCAACAGGCCGACAACATGCTGCGCGCCTTCCTCGACGACTTCGCGGACCGTGCGGTTGGGATCCAGCTCAGGCTCCTGGGAGAGGTAGCCGAAGGTAGTGCCTTTCTTGACCTCGATCGTGCCGAGGTAGTCTTTATCCAGCCCGGCGATGATCTTCAGCAGGGTACTCTTTCCGGAGCCGTTCAGCCCGAGCACGCCGATCTTGGCGCCGTAGTAAAACGAAAGATTGATGTTCTTAAGAACCTGCTTGCTGGGTTTGTGGATCTTGCCCACGCCAAGCATGGAGAAAATGATCTGGGTATCGCTCAAGGGGAGTAGGTATCAGGTTCAATGTTTAAGGTTCGAGGCTAAGTACACGACAAAAAAATGATCTGACCGCAGGGGTTGTTAGCTTGGTTTGGTTCCAAACAACCCAAGCCACCCCCCGGTCAGATCATGGATCATGTTATTGCATTGCAGCAGCTTCTGCAAGTTCATATTCCCT
>JBGSPJ010000216.1:0-3881 GCA_041738655.1 Rhodothermales bacterium
GGAGGACGTGCGCAAGGCGGCCCTCCATGCGCTCGGCAATCGCGACGACGCGGCCTCCCTGGAAGCCATCCAGCGGATGGCGATGGACGAAACCGCCGGCTCGGACCTCCGTCGAGCGGCCGTCTTCGCCCTCTCGGATCACGACGAGGAGGCCTGGCCCCTGCTCAAAGCTGTCTTTTCATCCGCCCGGGATGAAGAAGTGCGCAAGGCCGCTCTCTTCGCTATGAGCAACGACGACTCGGACCGGGTGCGCGATTTCCTCGCGGAGACGGCTATCGGGGATAAAGATTCTGAGATCGCTCGCGCTGCGACCCACGCGCTTTCGAATGTGCTGGAGGATGGCGACGGCGAGGTCCTCCTCCGCATCATCAAGGAATCTCCCGACGCCGATGTCAAAAAAGCAGCGCTTTACCAGCTCGCGGAGCTGGATGCCGCCGGCTCCATCGCCCTCTTCCAGACGCTGCTCAAAACGGAAAAAGACCCCGAGTTTCGGCGGGCGGCCGTCTATGCACTGGGCAACACAGAATCCGACGAGGCCGTCCCGGTGCTGCTCGACATTGCCCGAAACGATACGTCTCTCGAAATCCGCAAAGCGGCCGTCCAGGCCCTCGGCAACCTGGGCACGGATCGCGCGCAAGAGGCGATCCTGGACCTGCTTAACTGACGTTGCGCGTTCACTCGTTGCGTGTTACGCGTTGCTTTCTAGCCTGACGCTCCGCAGCCAGATAACGCGTACCCATACACCAAACGTTCAACGTAATAACGCGCAACGTGTACGTCACTGATTGACGAGTCCCCACCCATCCCCAAGTCCCCGCGTGGGGCACCGCCATGCATCCGTTCTCCAAAGACGCTTTCCACAAAAACTCTGTGCCGGCCATGATCCTCATTTTCCTGGTGTCGACAGGCATCGGGTTGGAGGTCAAGTGGCTGTACGACTCCTGGACGAATCAGGGCTGGCTCTATAGCCGGGTCGCCCCGCTGCTGGGCATCGAGCGGCACCCCGAGGCGGTCGCGTATGTCCGCTTCGAGCACGATCCAGACCCGATGGAGGGTTTCGGCCTCGATGTGCGGGTGGCGGCACTGCATGCCCTGTCGCAGAATGTCACGCCGGAATCGATACGGGCGATCGCCCGGATTCTGGAGAGCGACCCCGACTCCGAGCTCCGCCGGCACGCGGCGTTTATTCTCGGTTCGATGGATGATCCTCTCGCGGTTCCGCCGCTGCACCGCACCATCCAGTCGCTCGCTCCGGTCGAAGTGCGCAAGGCGGCCGTGCTGGCGCTGGGTCAGATGGACCGACCCGACGCCCGCGAGGCCCTGCTGTCCGTGCTCCATGAAATCACTCCAGCCCTCGAGAACCCATGAGATCAACCCATCATTTTGAACGCTGGAAGGTCGCCCTGGCCGGCCTGCTCCTCCTCTGGGCCCCCATCGCCGCGGCGCAACCCGTCGTCCATCTCCCCGAAGCTCAGCGGACCGATGCGTTCGCCGACCGCTGGCAGTGGGCGGGGGACACGGGCCGGCGCGAGGCGCCTCCATCCTACTGGATCGGGTACTCGGTTGACATGCTGATGGATGCCCGCTCCTTCATAGGCTCGTTTTCGAGCGAGCGGTCCGATAAGGCAACCCTTTCCCGCCTCCTCTACGGTCGGGAGATCGAGCCCATCGCCGAGGCCGAGTGGGACCGGGCGGCGTCTGTCAAGGTGCTGAAGGAAGTCGCGTTCCTTGTGCGTTACGAGGGCCGGCGGGTAACCCCGGTGGCCATCGAGGTGAGCAACCTCTCGCTCGTGTTCGACCTGGACGGCGCGCCCCTGTACTGGATCGGGAAAACCCCGCACGACGAAAGCGTGGCGCTGCTGCGGACGCTTTACGAAGCGGCGGCAGGGGAGGAGACGAAAGAATCCGCCATTACCGCTATTGCCATCCACCGTGATCGGCCGGGGGTGCTGGATTTCCTGATCGAAGTCGCCACCGACGCGTCCGAGCCTCTTCGCGAAAAAGCCGTCTTCTGGCTTGGCCAGCAGACAGATCCCCGCGCGCTGCAGACGATCGAGCGGATCATGCGTGGCGATGCGTCGATGGAGGTGCGGGAGCAGGCCGTGTTTGCGCTGAGCCAGATGGATACGCCGGCGGCCACCGATCTCCTCATCGCCACGGCCCGCACCGAGAAGTCGAACCCGGTCCGCAAAAAAGCCGTCTTCTGGCTCGGTCAAAAAGCCTCGCAGCGCGTGGCCGAAGTGCTGGAGGACATTCTGGTCGACGAAGATGACGCCGAGGTGCAAAAACAGGCCCTGTTCGCCCTCCAGCAAATGCCCGAGTCGGAGGGGCTTCCCGTCCTCATTCGTACGGCCCGAACGCATCCGAGTGTGGAGGTGCGCAAGCACGCGATTTTTCTATTGGGGGATAGCGACGACCCGCGCGCGCTTGAAACGCTGATTGAGCTGGCGGGGAAAGTTGATTAGCGAGAAGCGATTAGCGAATAGCGATGGGGGTTGGGGGTGGCGTAGAGTCGTATGAGAAGAAACCGTCGTGTCATAGTGCCTGCACTGAGCGAAGCCGAAGTATCGAACCACCTCATGGCCGACCGCGATGAGACTCGTTGAAAAAGGGTCCTTATGCAGCCTTGCCGGACACAAAAGGGAACGGGGTGTTGTTTTCATACCAGTTGGCGGCAAAATCATACCCCATCGCTACTCGCTTTTCGTTTGTTCGCTACTCGCCAATCACGGAAGTCGCTCAGCGGCCCTTGAGGAATCACTAACGCTTACACGACCTTGTTCGTATCATGGTCTACGTATCGGGGTCAATCATCAGGCGACTGCTCAAACCACCAATCCGAATCGCCAACCCTTGTCAAAACGACGGGTCCCAAGCGGCTAGTCCATTCGGCGGGCTTTGCGGCCGGGGAATAGATATAGGTGTACACGAATTTTATGCCGCCGCCACTTCGCTTGAATGAAGCAGAGCGTATGGTTCCGTCAGCCTTGAACTGTGCGTTTATCAGTCTGTTGGTCGGAACACCGCTGGCTCGAATCGCCTGTGTAAACCGTTTGTACGACGCCTCTGTCACGTTGTCGAACACATTGTCACCATCCTCACGGGCGCGACTGGGGTCCATGGTGAAATTCCCTTGCTTCCAGTAGATCGAACCGCTCCCCAAACCCTCGTTGAGGTACCACGTGACCTGCAGGTCTCGGACCAGAGGGAGAACATGAGTTTGCAGCGCCGCGACCTCCTCAGATTGTCGCTTGACGGACGGTGGGGAGATCGTTCCAGAAAACCAGAACCCTCCAGCGATGAACGCGACCGCAAGGGCCGCCACTATAATGGCCACTCCACTCCGACCGAGCATACGTGCCCTGATTTTTTTTGGCTCCATTTGAGTTTCCAGTTGAAAGCTGATTAGGCCAGGTTTCTTCCGTGGGAAATTCAGAACCTGTTCGCGAACCCATAATTGTCAGGTAAAGCGCCCGGATTAGCTCATCGCAACCCATTATCAATGCGCAACGCGATGATAGGAACGTTTCATTATAACATCTATGTCTCGCTGGAAACAGAGGTTCCAGCGGCAATAAACACCGTATTTCTTCTCGAGTATGCAATCAGCGCGTGGAGGGCGTCGGCGGGGCAAAAACACGTGTTCACTTCCATCACGGTTCCGCTCACGATGCCTCCCTCGACGCTACTGCAATATGACCTGCCGCGCAATCTGCCGGCCTCCAACGGCTAGAATGAGCATATAGCTGATCTTTGACTTACTGCGACCTTTTCAGGATATTGGGCACTCGACCGAGTTGTGTGGCCTCCACTCACCCCCCGAGTACTCGCCATGAAGCCCGCTTCCATTGATTTACGCCAGCGTCTCGTTGATGCCTACG
>JBGSPJ010000238.1:0-1767 GCA_041738655.1 Rhodothermales bacterium
TGAGCCCCACCATCAGCCCGAGACGGTCGGTCCACTGCCGCGCCGCTGCGGCCGGCGCGATCACCATTGCGCTCATCAACACCACCCCCACGGTTTGCAGCCCGATCACGATCGCGATCACGAGCAGGCTGGTCAGCAACAGATCGAACCCCCGCATCGGCAGGCCGATGCTCTTACCGAACTCTGGGTCGAACGACAGCAGCTTAAAGGGCTTCCAGTACAGCAGCAGGAGGGTGAGCACTCCCAGCCCGAGGCCGCCCATCAGGTAGAGATCCTCGGCGACCAGGGCCGCCGCCTGCCCGAACAGAAACGCGCTGAGGCCGGCCTGCTGGGCATTCGGCATCTGCTGGATGACGGTGAGGAGCACCAGGCCGAAGCCAAAAAAGACGGAAAGGACGATACCGAGCGCGCTATCGTACGGGATGCGGGTGGTCTGCGTGACGGCCAGCACGAACAGCGTGGCCAACAGACCGGCCACCAGCGCCCCCAGCATGAGCACGGCCGGCTCTTTGGCGCCGGCGATCAAAAACCCGATGGCGATGCCCGGCAGCGCCGCGTGGGAGATGGCGTCGCCGAGGAGGCTCTGCCGGCGCAACACGGCGAACGTGCCCAGCGCTCCGCTCACCAACCCGAGGATGGAGGCGCCAAGCGCGACCGTGCGCAGGGTGTAATCGCTGAAGAGATCCATCATGGCGTGCTCCGGTTCGGCGGGAATCAGGTGTCGATCTCGGCCCTGCCGCGGGCGAAGTTCACGAAACCGACGCGTCCGCCATAGGTCAGGCGCAGGTTCTCTTCGGTGAAGACGGACTCCACCGGCCCGCTGGCGATGCACCGGATGTTGAGGAGCATGACGTGGTCGAAATAGTCGGACACGGTCTGCAGGTCGTGATGGACGACCAGCACGGTCTTTCCCCGCTCGCGCAGGCCGTGCATCAGGGATACGATGGCCCGCTCGGTGGTGGCGTCGACGCCCTGGAAGGGTTCGTCCATCAGGTACAGATCGGCGTCCTGCACGAGGGCGCGCGCCAGAAACACGCGCTGCTGCTGGCCGCCGGAGAGCTGGCTGATCTGCCGGCTCGCGAATGCGTCCATCCCCACCTGCTCCAGCGCCGTCATCGCCTTCTGGCGGTCGGCCCGGCCCGGCCGGCGGATCCATCCGATCTTCCCGTACAGCCCCATGAGCACCACGTCCAGCACACTCGCCGGGAAATCCCAGTCGACGCTCCCGCGCTGAGGCACATAGGCCACGCGGTCGCGCTGGCGGGCGTACGGTTTGTCGAACACGAGGACCTGACCCGCCGCGATCGGCAGGAGGCCGAGGACGGCCTTGATGAGGGTGGTTTTTCCCGCCCCGTTTGGCCCGACGATCGCCACGAGGACGCCGGCAGGGACGGTGAGGTCGATATCCCACAACACGGGCTTGTCCCGGTAGGCGACGGTCAGGTCGCGCACGGCAAGCGCGGGGATGAGGTGTTCCATACCAGCCAGGGGAGGGAGGATTACAGTGTGGCGCGACTCAGGGCGCTGGCCACGGTTTCGATGTTGTAGCGGACCGTGCCGGCATACGTTCCTTCGGGGCCGTCGGGGTCGCCCAGAGCATCCGAATAGAGGTAGCCGCCGATGGCGACCTCAAACCCGCGGGACGCCACGGCCGCCTTGACGGCCTCGATGCCCCGCGGCGAAACGGACGACTCGATAAACACCGCCGGGATCTTGCGCGTGGCGACGAGCTCGGCCAGGGCCTGGACGTCGGCCGTGCCGGCCTCG
>JBGSPJ010000310.1:0-2781 GCA_041738655.1 Rhodothermales bacterium
CCGAAAGCGCGGTGATCGGCCCGAACGCCCCCGCCGCCGCCCGGGACGGCGAACCGCATGTTGATGTTGGTCTGCCGCGCCGCGACAAGCGGGAAAAGGCCCTCAAAAACCGGCCGCCCGTCGAGCCCCTCGTTAAAGCCCAGGTGGACCAACGTCTTCATCAGATTGCCGGCCTGCGAAACGCCCGAGCCGATGGCCCACCGGATGGTCTCACCCAGCGGATTCGGATCCCCGCCGGCCCCGGGCGTCCGCCCCCGGAAAAACGCCATCATGTCCCGGATGGCCGCCAGCCCGAGCCCCAGCACGTGAGGGTCGCGGGCTTCGTAGACGAGTTCGTAGAGGTAATCCGGCTCGAACCCGCCTTTCAGGCACACCGACGACTCGCTCGGGGTCCCCGGAAACGGGTTGTCGCTGGTGTTGCATGAGGCAAACGCCCATACATCGTTGGGGATAAACTGCCGGGCGTCGGTCTCTTTGACGCGGCGCGTGAGCACGGCGCCGGCATTCCCGGATACCGCCGGCGGATAGGGTTGCTGGCCGGCGTTGAAGTAATTGCCCTGGAGCGGCATCTCGGGGCGCGGCGGTCCGGGCTGGCCGATAAACTCGACGCGGACGGGTCCGGTGACCGGGGACCCATCGGGGTTCCGCGCGATCGGGACGTCGAGGGTGAGCCGGTTGCCCTCCGCCGGCACATCCCCCTGCCAGGCGCCCCAGAGGAACGTCACCCCCTGCAGCATCAGCAGGGAATCCGCCGTCTGGATGGCTCTGCCGCGGTTGGGCGCATAGTAGTGAAGCATCCCGTTCGACCGGGCGAGATCGGCGGGTTTCAGGAGGATGAAGTCGGCGCTGTAGGCTACGCGACCGCTCTCGTTTCGGGGGGCCAGATCCAGGTCGGTGATGCGGGCATTGCGCGGATCGGCGGGGTCGACCTCGCCGTGCAGCCGGCCGGTGATGCGCTCGTAGCCGGCGTATTCCGGGGCGGCCTCGCGGGTCAGGATTTCGAGGCGGACGATCTGCGCCGGCGCGGCAGTGAAAGCCAGGCTCAGGAGGAGGGGTAGGAGGAGGTGTCTGGGCATGGTGGCTGATTCGAATTCAACGCTGTGGACAGATTTATCAAAATCGCCCAGAACGATAGAAAGTGATGGTCCCCTCCTCTCCGAGGAGGGGCAGATCCCGGCGGCGATGTATCGCGGCCGGGATGGGGTGGTGGGGCTGTGGCGGGAGTTTGAACCACCCCATCCCGATCGAGATCGGGATTTCCCGTCCTCACTGAGGAGGGGACCATCTGATCTCAATACTCTTTTTCATAACTCAGCATCGGTTCCAAATTTGAATACATACTCCGATGGTTGAACCGGGGCGACTCATGCAGTTCGTATGTGCCACAAACTGTCTGGAGTATTAAATCACACGTTCATCCCCAACAACATCGAACTCAGGCTTTTCCCGTGGGCATCCAGCGCCAGGGAACGGGTGACGCCGCCTTCGAGGGCTTCCTCGAGGACGAAGTTCAGCGCGTGGAGGGTGGGCACCTCGTAGCGGGTGACGGGGCCTCGGACGCGGTCGCCGAAGAAGGCACGGACCCGCTCGGCGGTGAGTGCGTCGACGAGGCGCGGGTAGTCCTCCGGCCGGCGGGCGAAGACGGCGATGTTGGAGGTGCGGCCTTTGTCGCCGGCGCGGGCGTGGGCAATGTCTCGCAAGATCATCATCAAACCTCCAGGTAGGTGACGGCCGTCGTGACGCGCTCGCGGGGGATCAGCGTCGACGCGACGGCGAGGACTTCGCGGACGGACTTCGTGGCCCCGCCCCCGCCGGCGGGTCCGTTCGTGTAGAGCGTCTCGACTTCGTTTGCGAGCCGTTCGGCCTCCTCCCGACGTGCGGCGCGACCCACGACGCGGACGCGCACTTCGTAAGGCGTAAAGCCGGCCGAGGGGTTTCCTCCGTGCAGCGCATCGACGCCGATCAGCTCGAAGCGGGTTTCGGAGAGATCGACGCCGGTTAACCGCAGCCGCTCGCGGACGATCTCCAGCGCCAGCCGGCCTCGCGCCTCGGCGCCGGGGCCGGCGTAGGAAATCTGCCCCTCCCCGATAAACCCGTCGCGGTAGCCGATGGACACCTTGAGCCGCGCCGGCCGGGGTCCGCCCGAGGCCCCATCCACCCGAACCCGGTCGCGGTCGATTTCCTGGACGGTGGCCTGCGAAAAATCAGCCAGCAGATCCGGCGTCGCGTAACGCGCGGGGTCGTGGATTTCGTAGAGGAGCTGTTGTTTGCAGGTGGCTTCTGTCACACATCCCCCAGAACCTTCGACTTTGGTGATGACGATCCCGCCGTCGGCATCGACCTCCGCGATGGGGAAGCCGAGGCGGGCGAGGTCGGGCACGTCGTTAAACCCCGGGTCGGCGAAGTAGCCGCCGGTGATCTGGCCGGCGCATTCGAGGAGATGGCCGGCGAGGGTGCCCCGGCCGAGATGGTGCCAGTCGTCCATCCGCCACCCGTGTTCGTGGATGAGCGGCGCGAGGAACAGCGCCGGGTCGGCCGCGCGGCCGGTGATAACGACATCCGCGCCGGCCCGCAGCGCCTCGACGATGGGTTCAGCCCCGATGTAGGCGTTGGCGGAGACGACGCGATCCCCCAGTGAGGCGAGGGGTTCGCCGGTTTCGAGCAGGATATCCCCCTGGTAATCCATCAGATCCAGGACATCGTCCCCGGTCACTGCGGCGATGGTTAGCCCCGTCAACCCCAGCACCCGCGCGACGTGGCGGACGGCTTCGGCGCCGGCGA
>JBGSPJ010000323.1:0-7170 GCA_041738655.1 Rhodothermales bacterium
CGCGCACGTCGCGCAGCCGGCGTTTCTCCTCCTGCGCTCGCAAGGTGCCGGCGGCCAACCGGATGGCTCCGGGCACCGCCGGCGGGAGCGACTTGATCGCCACCTTGCCGATGCTCTGGACATACGTCGATCGATCCGAAAACCCTTCGTAGTCGTGCAGGCAGAACTTGCACTTATCCTCGACAATCTCGGCGAGATGGTCGGCATTCGACCAGAAGACCGCCTCGGAATCGTCGTCGATCACATTCCCGATCGTTTTGCTTTCGACGGCGCAGTAGGCGAGACCGCCGTCGGACAGCAGCGTGACGCCCTCGTTTTTCCAGCTACATCCCGCCTTCCGTTCTTTCTGGTAGATCACCTGGTCGCGCAGGCTCCGGTAAAAGGCGCGCCGGCCCTCCTGCCGCTCGTAGTGCAGGTTGAGGTGGTCGAGAAAGTTCGCAAAGTGAAAGCGTTCTTCCCAGGTCAGGGCGAAGGGATCGACGATGTCCTTGCCATACAGCCGTTGGTGCGGGATGCCGATTCGGAAGCGTGCGTAGAGGTCGCGGCGCTGGCACCAGTCCAGCACCTCTTCCACGTGGTACACATTTTCGCGGATGACGGTGCAGCCGATGCGGTAGGACTGGACGCCGGCGTGTGCCTGGATGTGATCCAGCACGTCCACGGCCGAGGCGAAGTTGCCCTTGATCCCGCGGACACGGTCGTGCACGTCGCCGATGCCATCGAGGGACACCATGACATCCAGGTGGACGCCGGCGGCGCCGCAGGTTTCGGCCAGCTCGTCGATCGCCTTTTTCACTCGCTTCTGGACGATCGCGTTGGTGATCAGATTGATCCGCTCGAGCTTCGGGAGCACGTCGATGAGGGCCTGCACGAGTTCAGCGAGGTCCTTGCGCAGCGTCGGTTCGCCTCCGTTGATGCCCACGGAGGTCACCTCGCGGTAGAGGGTGTTGGAGAGCGAGGCGCGGATCTCGTCCGGCGTGATCTGCCGGCCCAGCTTCTGCTTCCAGATGTGGCACATCTGGCACTGGGAATTGCAGATGTCGTTGACGGGAAACTGGATCACCCGGGGGAGGCGTTGCCTCGGGTGCGGTACGGCCGCCTGGTAGCCCTGGACAATTTTTGAAAGGGTCTTAAGCTTCATGGCGCTGGAAATGCGGGCGCGGTGCGAGGAAGGCGAATGGCTGGCAGAGGGGCGCGAGGAGCCGGATTCCAATAAATAGGCCGATCAGGGGTCCGCCGGCCGGCGTCGCGAGACAAACGGCAGTCGACGGGCCCACGAACCCGGCCGTAGCGCGAGCTGGAGTTCGTCGAGCTTCGGGCGTTCGACGGCATTCGCACGCTGATGTTCGAGATACGACTGGAAAAACGCGAGCCCGAGCCCGATCACGCCCCCCACCACCAGCCCGAGGAAAAGCGTGAGGGTGCGCTGAGGACCGGAGGATTCCATGGGCGGCACCGGCTGTTCGAGCACGGTGATCACCGGGGTGCTGCGTTGCAGATCAATTTCCGCCTGGGTGAGCTGGGCCTGGAGGTCGCTATACAACTCCGATTTAAACGACACCAGCCGCATCAGCCGATCACGTTCGGTGCGCAGCCGGGCGCTCTGCGGGTTGACGTTCCGGTCGTCGAAAGCGGCGAGCGCGTTTTCGGCATTGCGAAGGGAATCCTCGGCGGCCTTGAACTGCCGCTCGATGAAGACGAGGTCTTCACGCGACTTCTTCGTGCGGATATCGCGGACGCGTTCGACGAGGCGATCGACGAAACTCTGGGCCAGCTGGGCGGAGAGCACTGGATTGTCGGTTCGCGCAGAGAGCGTCATCAGGCCGGTTTCATCATCCACCCCGATCGAAATCAGTTCAGCGATGTCCTTCATGGCCTCCTCCTCGGCGCGGGTCGGGTAGTCTTCCGCCGCGCCGGCGCCGGTGGGGCCGGCGGGAATCAAATAACGACGCAACGCGCGTTTGAGCGTCAGCGGCAGGCCCAGGGTGTAGTTAAACACCGTTTCGCCGAAACCCGGGGCCAGTTCCGTGTAGGCGGCAAACGTCATCGTGGCGTCGACATCCGGGAAATAAAACGTGTCGCGGACGACGGCGAGGCGGACTTCCCGGCTCAGCGCCACGTCGGGATAGGCGACGGCCGTGAGGCCTGTCGCGGCGCCACCGAGGTTGAGTCCGAAACCGCTCAGGAGCGACAGGCCGCTCATGTTGCGGGTCATGGCGTCGTTTTCGACCTCGCGAATCACCCGCGCCCAGGAGGTATACTGGGACGACGCGAAGAGCGCGAACAGCAAGGCGATGAAGCCACACACGGCCACCGAGCGGACGATCACCCGCCGGTGTCGCGCGAGCACGAGCGCGATATCGAGCAGGGAAACCTCCTGCTCGTCGGCGGGCGCCGGCGCCTTCGTGCTGCCGTTCGTCGGGTTGGTCGGGGCGGTCATATCGATGTGCGTTTTCGCGATCGGACTAGTTATTAAACGCCTGGCGGGCAAGCACGATGATGGTCAGCGTGCTGGAGACGATGCCCACGGTATCTACGATCGTCCGCCCGACATCGATCCGATCGCCGGGTTCGCGCGGCGGCTTTTTGGTCACGAAGATCTGCGCGCCTTCGTCGACCACCGGGTTGGACTTAAACAGTCCGCGCCGCACGCGGAATGTCGCGCCCGACGCCTGGGTCATGAGCACCGCTTCCGATTCCGGGCGGAGGCCGCCGGCGCGGCTGAGGTAATACTTCACGCGCCGGCCGGGTTCGTATTTGATCAATCCTTCGATGGCCACATTGCCGCGCACGGCCACCGTGTTGGGCTGGGCGGGGATCATCACCCGGTCGCCGGGAAGCAGCACGATGTCCGCGTCGCGGTACCCGCTCAGGGCGCGGTCCAGCCGCGCGATCACCTGGAGGTTGTCTCGGTAGAGCCGGCCGCCTTTCGGGTACCCGGTCGGCAGGATGCCGCCGGCGCGCCGGATGACCTCGGAAAGCGATTCATTCTCACGTAGCAGCGTGTATTCCCCGGGGAATCGCACTTCGCCGGTGACCATCACCGTCTGTTGTGGCTTGTAGGCGGGATTGGTGCGAACGTAGACACGATCCAGGTGCTGGAGTTTAAATTTACGGGCCTCGCTGAAGGCCTTGAGGCTATCGGATACACCGAAGCTGTAGGATTCATTCAGGGCATCGGGAGGGAGGAGCGCGACTTCGATCCCCATCGCCAGCTCGCCGTTTTGCCGCTGCCTGTCCAGCCGGGTCACTTCGACCTCCTGGAAATACGCATCGTCGCGGAATCCGCCGGCCTGCAGGATGAGGTCCTCGAGCGACATCCCATCGCGAAAACGATACTGGCCTTCCGCCTTGACGGCGCCGGCGATCTGTACATACCGGTCGCGGACGACTTCCACCTCGAGCGGGTAGATGCGCACCTCGTCGTCTGGCTGCAGCGGCATGGTGGCCACCGGGCCGCCGGCGAGGGCCTCGCTCAGATCGAAGGGAACGATCTGCTCAGTCCGCCCGTCCGGGCTCTTTCGGAAAATGTCCGCGCGCGCCTGAAAAACGGTCTTGAGGTGTTCCGGGTCCGTCAGCCCCCCGCCCTTGAAGAGGAGGTCCGTCACGGTCATGTTTTCGAGCATCTCGTAGGTACCCGGCGAGCGCACCTGACCGGTGATCTTGACGGTCGGCCGCACGCGCAATTCGCTCAGCGCAAACACGTGCAGGCTATCTTGCGGCCTCAGCACCAGGTTTTGCGTCGGCTCGTCGGCCAGCACATCGTCCAGACGCAACGAAACGACTTCCGGTTGGAGGGACGGCGTGAGCCGGATGAGTTCGACCTTTTCCAGGTAGGCATCACCCGTAAGCCCATCGGCCTCCGCGATGAGGTCGCGCACCGTAAGGACCGCGTTGTTGAGTTCGAATCGCCCCGGATTATGGACGGCACCGCCCACACTCACGGCGCGGACGCGGCTGCGGGCCGCAAGGTTCGTTGCATCCGGGATGGAAAAGATGGTCACACGGTCGCCGTCTTCGAGGATGACTTTTTCCGTGCCGACGAGGACGCCCGCCAGGTTAAAGTCGAGCACCTCGCGGATGGTCATAGGGTCTATCCGCTCGGCGAAAGGCACCACGCGCTCGATCTGAAAGCGCCGCGTATAGGCCTCCGGCATGAGGCCGCCGGCGAATTCGATCAGATCCAGGATCGACTCCCCTTCGCGCAGCTCGTAGATCGCCGGACGGTGTACTTCGCCCTGGAGTGCGACCGTCAGGCCGCGTGGAGGGATGAAGATGTTGTCGGAGGATTGCAGGCGCACGTCACCCTCCGAGAAACCCTTGAGGAGGTATTCGTAGAGGTCGACCTGGTGGGCTACCTGTCCGCGCCGCACCACCTGCACGTTCCGCAGGCTGCCGGTATATCGGGGCCCGCCGACGGCATACAACGCGTTAAAAACCGTCGAGCTGCTGGGCAGCGGGAAGCGCCCCGGGCGCGGCACTTCACCGAGCACAAACACGCTGACCGGGCGGAGCCGCGTGACGCTCAGGTCCATCAGCACCTCGGGCGGCTCGGTGGTGAGACCGGCGTAATTCTTCGACAGCCACAGGCGGAGGTCCTCGCGCAACTCGGCGAGGCGCGTGCCGGCGACGGTGCGCTGCCCCACGTTCGGGACAAAGATCCGGCCCTCATCGTCCACCACAAGGTCCTGCTGAAACTCGGTCGCCCCGAAGATGATAAGGCGCAATTCATCGCCTGGCCCCACCAGGTACCCGTCATCCACCGGGCCGCTCGTGACCGGTTGGAAGGACTCCGGCCGCACGGCGAAAAGGTCGTATCCGAAATACGGCAGGCTGTCCGCCACAACCAGGGAGTCCTGCTCAGCCCGGGCCTCGTCGGCGTCGTGCGTGATACGCAGCACCGTGCCCGTCTCGATGATGTTGTCGTTCTGGCTCTCGTCGATGGCGAGGACGAAGATGCCCCAGTCACCTACGGCGACATCGTGGGGCACGGCGAACAGGCCCTGCCAGCTGCCTTCGTATTTGCTACCGAGGATGCGCCGCACCTCGTAGGCGTACAGCGTGTCTGCGGAGGTTTCGTTTAAGAGGTAGATCTCGACCGTCCGGATGCCGGATAGTGCGTCGCGGAGGGGCACTCGGACGACGATCGTGTCGCTCGCCAGTTGGAGTTTGCGTTCCTCCTCGAGCGCCTCGATCGTCTCGTCGGAGGTGTTCGGGGCGAAGAAGAGCGGGGCGACGAGGGGCAACACGAGCACATCGCGACTCAGGACGGCCGGCCCGAACATTTGCGGCACATCACGATCGACCTCTCGGCTGCCGGCCTGCTGTTGCTGCTGCTGTTCGGCTTCTTCCTCTGCCTGTACGGCCAGGATCATCTGGCGCACCAGGCTCTCCGATACGCCGATCTCCCGGGCGCGGCGCACGGCCACTTCGGGGTTCGACAGGTCGATACCGAGGCGCAGCGCCTCGCGCCGGGCTTCCTCGGCAGTGAAGCCGCGTTCCTGGAGTTCGCGTTGCACGCTCGCCGGCAGGTCCTGCGCACGCGCCTGGACGGAGGAGAATGTCACGAGGAAAAAGCAACCCGCCAGCACGGCCAGCGCGCATACAACAGATGAAATCGGGGACGTTCCGTTGTACATAATTGAGGGCGTTAACAATCTATCCTGTAGAAATGTCTGCGAGCGGCCCATACAGGCGCGTCATGAATAATGATTCAGTGCAATCACAACGACCCGGAGTCCAGCGCCGCTTGCTCGATCCAATCGCACCACATATGCCCTACGAGCAGGTGCGCCTCCTGAATCCTTGCCGTGTCGTCGGATGGGATCGCGATACAGGCGTCCACGGCATCCATCAGCTCCCCACCGGACCGCCCGGTAAGCCCCAGGGTATAGATGTTTCGGGAGGATGCCTCCTGAAAGGCCGCGATGACATTTGGACTGCGGCCGGATGTCGATAAACCGATCAGCACATCGCCTGTTCTACACCAGGCGCGGACCTGCCGCGCAAAAATCTGTTCAAATCCATAATCATTCCCAATCGCCGTCACCACGGACGGATCAGCCGAAAATGCCATCGACGGTAGGGCCTGTCGTTCACGCTTGAAACGGCCCACCAGTTCCGCCGCGAAGTGCAGGCTCTGCGCCGCGCTCCCGCCGTTGCCCATCCAGAACACCCTGCCGCCCCGCCGCACCCGCTCCCCCAGGTCGCGCCCGATTCGCTCGATCTCGCCCGCCTGATGCGCGAGCAGTTCGATGACGTGCTGATGCTCGGTAATGGCGGATCGAACAGGCATGGGGGCAAAAGGTAAAAGGGAAAAGTAAAAAGTGAAAAGTGAAAAGGGAAAAGTGAAAAGTGTAAGCGCTACGTCTCCAATCGCTATTCGCCAATCGCTATTCGCTATTCGCTATCAGATGTGTTAACAAAATTCCGAAACGACCCCCAAAGGCAGTTTGTCATCCCGGGCCCCGACCCGGGAACCAGCCGAATGAGCCATTCTTTTGGATCCCGGATCAGGTCCGGGATGACATTGCCCTGGTAAATGGCGTTTTGTTAACACTCCTGATGGTTAATGGTCGATGGTCAATAATTGATAATCGATCATTGATCATTGAGAAAGGGCGAGAAACTCCTCAACAAAGTGACAGCGTGGGCGACGGCCTCCTGGACGGTGGCATCGTCCAGCCGGAGCCCATCATACAGATATCCGCCCTGAAAAGCACCTGCGACGCGGACGAGGATCTCGCAGGCGGCATGGACGGCGGCATCGCGGTGTGTCTGCTCATCCCTGAGCCGCGCCATCGCCGGCCCGGCAGCAGCGATGTACGCGGCCCGAAACGCCTCGCAGCACGCGAGGCCCGGCCCCCGGCCACGGTGCTCGATCATCCACAGATGCGCCGCCAGATGGGCGATGTCTTGCGCCGGGTTGCCGTAGTGCGCAAACTCCCAGTCGATGACGCGCAAGCCGGCCAAACGCTTGCCGGGGGTACGTCCACGCCAGGCGATTTCGAACACCGGGTGGTAGAGCAAATACATCAGCACCGCAGGCAGCCACACCACCAGCGCCTCGTAGCTATCGGGTTCGTCAAACACCGTCGACAACTCAAAGCCATACAACCACTTACCCAGATACGACATCACCACCATCCACAGCGTGGCGGCGATAAAGCG
>JBGSPJ010000405.1:0-2990 GCA_041738655.1 Rhodothermales bacterium
AGCGCGTCGAGCGTCGCCTGGAGGCCCTCGCCGCCGCGGGCAACGGGGAACAGCGTCGAAAGCCGCTCGACTTCAAAGCCCGTCTCGTCGAGTTCGGTGATGCGGGCCAGCAGCTCGTTTGAGACGATGGGTCCGGTGAGGCGGAGCTGCCGGCAGTGCAGCGGCCCCTCGCCGAGGACGTTCTCCTGCGCGCCGAGGCTGGTAAACATCGACGTCACGATCTCCTCACGGATCGCGTCCAGCGGCGGGTTGGTAACCTGCGCGAAGAGCTGGCGGAAGTAGTCGTACAACAGGCGCGGCTTTTCCGAGAGCACGGCCAGCGGCGTGTCGTCGCCCATCGACCCGAGCGCCTCCTTGCCCTCGACGATCATCGGCGGGAGCAGCATGCGCAGATCCTCGCTCGTATAGCCAAACGCAAGCTGGGCGCGATGCAGCGTATCCACGTCGATCGCGCTGGAAGCCGGCGGAATCGGGCCCAGGTCCTCGGCCTGCTTGAGGTTTTCGGCGAGCCAGAACGCGTACGGCTGGGACGAGGCGATCCGGTGCTTGATCTCGTCGTCGGAGATGATCCGGTTCTCCTCCAGGTCGATCAAGAACATGCGCCCCGGCTGGAGCCGTCCCTTCTGGACGATGTCCGACGGGTCGATGTTGACGACGCCGGTCTCGGACGACATCACCACGAGTCCGTCGTTGGTAACCACGTAGCGCGAGGGGCGCAGGCCGTTGCGATCGAGCACCGCGCCGATGTAGCGACCATCGGTGAACGGGATCGTCGCCGGCCCGTCCCACGGCTCCATCACGCAGCTGTGGAAGTTGTAAAACGCGCGTTTTTCATCCGACATCGACTCGTGGTGCTCCCAGGCTTCCGGCACCATCATCATCATGGCGTGCGGTATCGGCCGGCCGGCGTGGAGGAGCATCTCCACGGCGTTGTCGAACACGGCGGAGTCGCTTGTGCCTTCCTCGAGGAGCGGCAGGAGCTTGGTGATGTCGCTGCCGAAAAGTGGCGACTCAAAATGCGCCTGGCGAGCGTTCATCCAGTTCGTGTTGCCGCGCAGGGTGTTGATCTCCCCGTTGTGGCACATCGCGCGGAATGGCTGGGCGAGCGCCCACTGCGGCATCGTGTTCGTGCTGAAGCGCGAGTGGACGAGGGCGAGCCGGCTTACGTAGCGCGGGTCCGCGAGGTCCGGGAAGTAGTCGCGTAGCTGCTGCGTCGTCAACATCCCCTTGTAGACGATCGTGCGGCTGGAGAGGCTGCAGATATAGAACCCGTTGGCGCCGTCGGCCGGCGTCTTGCGGATGGCATGTTCGAGGACTTTCCGGAGGACAAAGAGCCGGCGTTCAAACGCTTCGCTCGTAAGGTCTTCGGTGCCCTGTCCGACAAACAGTTGCCACACCGACGGCTCACGCTCGAGGGCCGTGCGCCCGATGGTGCGGTTGTCGGTCGGCACCTGCCGCCAGCCGAGAAACTGGAGTTTTTCGTCCAGGATGACGGACTCTACCAGTTGCATGAGATACCGCCGCTGCTCCGCGTCTTTGGGCAGGAACACCGCGCCGGCGCCGTACGTGCCGGCCGCCGGGAGGGCAAAGCCGGCCTCGCGACATGCCGCCTCGAGGAAAGCGTGCGGGAGCTGCGTCAGAATACCCGAGCCGTCGCCAGAGGCTTCGTCGCACCCGTTGGCGCCCCGGTGATCGAGGTTGCAAAGCATCGTCAGCGCGCGATCCACCACATCATGCGTTCCCTCGCCGCGCATCCTACAGATGAAGCCCACCCCACAGGCGTCGTGTTCAAATGCGGGGTCGTACAGGCCTTCGGAGGGAGGTAGGTGGTCGTTGTTCATGGCGTTCCTGGTTCAGTCGGTTCGGTTATCGAAGCGGAACCGGCGAGGCGGAGGTATCCTGTCGCGGGCATTCGCCCGGGGCAGCAGGAGGTGACTCGACCGCACCGTGGGTGTCTTAGCCATGCGGGTCGGTCGGTGGAGCCTGGTAGGGGTGATGGCGCGTATGCCCGGCGCCGTAGCGCGGGGCCCGTGGGCGCTACATCGTAGTCTGGGGCACTGCCAGCGCCTCTGGAGGCGCCGCAGGCTCGATGGGACTGTCCGAGCGGACATGCGGAGGCGTGCCGGCGACCAGGAGATGGTAACAGATGCCGTCGAACAGCGCCTGCCAGCTCGCCTCGAGGATGTTTTCGGAGACGCCGACCGTGTGCCAGCTCCGGTGGTCGTCGTGGTGTTCGACAAGCACGCGGACCTTGGCGCCCGTGCCGTCCTCCGGTGTGAGGACGCGCACCTTGTAGTCGGACAACCGGACGCGCTGCAGCTGCGGATAAAACGACCGCAGGGCCTCGCGAACGGCGTTCGACATGGCGTCCACCGGGCCCACGCCCTCGGCCACGTTGAGCGTCCGGCACCCGCCGACGTTCAGGACGAGCGTCGCCTCGGAGTGGGCGTCCCCATCGCCGTCCTTTTCGTTGCGGACGCGGAGCCGATCGAGGGCGAAATAGTCGGTATTTTCGCCCTGGATCGTGCGCAGCAGCAGTTCGAACGACGCCTCCGCACCTTCAAACTCGTACCCCAGATGTTCGAGTTCTTTGATGCGCTGGACGGCGCGGCCGGCCTGCTCCTTGTCTTTAATATGGATCCCCAGTTCATCGGCCTTGTAGCGGACGTTGCTCTGGCCGGAGAGATCCGACACGAGCACCCGCCGGCGGTTGCCGACGATCTCGGGTTCGATGTGTTCGTACGCGCGGGGGTCCTTCATCACGGCCGACACGTGCACCCCACCCTTGTGCGCAAATGCACTCCGGCCGACATACGGCGCCCGGTCGACGGGGTCGAGGTTGGCGACTTCATAGACGAACCGGCTGATGTCCGCCAGGCCGGCCAGCTGCTCGTCGGTCACGCAGTCGTAGCCGAGCTTGAGCTGGAGCCCCGCGATCACGGCGCACATGTCCGCGTTGCCGCACCGCTCCCCGATGCCGTTGATGGTGC
>JBGSPJ010000430.1:0-2099 GCA_041738655.1 Rhodothermales bacterium
GCCGACGCGGCCGAAGCGGCACTGGCCGCCGAGAACGCGAAAAGCAAACCCGATCCGGACACGGTGCGGGAGCTTACCACGACAGCTACCGCCGCGCGCAACCTGGCCAACGACCAGGCCGATATCGTCCGAAACAAGGCCGCGAACGCCGAGACGTCCGCCCAGATGGCGCGTGTCGTCTAGCGACTCAAGCCGCGCTATCGCACGAGCGGCGTCCGGCTCACCGTGCGCCTCAACGGCGCATCCGAGGCGCTGTCTCTTGACATCACCTACGGCAGCTGGCGCCAGGTCGCGCTCACGCTCCGCCGCGTGGGCGACCGGTACGAGGCCAACCTCTTCGTGGAAGCCCCGAACCAGCCGGCACTCGCCGCGGCCGGCGTGTTTACCGGGCCGGCGCTGACGCCCGGGCAAAGCGTCACGATCGGAGTCCATGATGCCGTTTCGGCCGCGCAACTCGGCGTGCAGATGGCCGAGTTCCGCCTCTGGAATAACGTCCGCTCCCTCGACGCCATCCGGGCCGATCGGTTCGAGCGGCGGACGGGGCTCGAACCCGGGCTGTTGTATGTGCCGCTTAATGTGGCCCCGGCCGGCGCCGGCGTGACGCTTACCGTGCCCGTCGGGCTGTCGTTTTTCCTCCCCCGCGTGTCGCTCGTCCGCCGAGAACGCATCATCCTCATGTACGGAGTCGGGGACCAGGGCGCCATCAAGAGCCTGCGCAACAACCTCGAGGACCAGAGCTTCTCGCTCAGTCTCGAGCCGATCACCGGCACCCGGAAGTACGACGTGCTGCTGAGCCGCGACGCCGGCTCGAACATCGAATCCCCCCGGGCCATCGTCCACCTCGGCGAAACCGACGGCCTCCAGTTCCGCGACTACGCCACCGGCGAGCCGAAGTCGGTCGTCCTCGCCCCGCCTCGTCTCGACCCGGGTGCGGCCGACCGGCAGCGGTACCTGCTCCGCAACCTCGAGGAACGCGAGACCTCGCTGATGGACGTCAACAACCTGCCCGGCTGGTACATCATCGACACCGGCGACGAGCAGTTCCTCGCCAAAGCCCGAATCGACGCGCCCGGCAAGCCGCCCCGCGCCATCCAGACCACCCGCGAGCGGCTGCGGGTCCGCTACAGCGACAACGCCGTGCAGGACGAAGGGGCGGCCCGCGACCTGGCCATCTACTTCCCCGAACTGCCCGACGACCTGCTGACGGTGACGAGCGACAAAAAGGTCACCTTCACCTTCGAGCGGCTCAATACGTTTGCCGTGCACGCCCTCATCCAGAACCTGTTTGAAGGGGGATTGGACCGGCTGCTGCTCGAATCGCAGGAAACGGCCGAGCCCGACTTCGTGCAGCGCTACAGCCCGAATGGCGCGCTGATCGACCTCGCGAACAGCCGGCTGCCGGCGCAGATCGACTTCCGGGGGGTGAACCGGCTTTACTACGAAGAGCTGTTCTTCCACATCCCCTTCCTCATCGCCAACCGCCTCAACGCCAACCAGCAGTTCGCCGACGCGCAGCGGTGGTACCATTACATCTTCAACCCCACCGCCCGCGACGGGTCGGCCAGCAAAAACCGGTACTGGATGTACCGCCCGTTCCGCACGTTCGACGCGAGCGAGTCCATCGGTGCCTTCCTCGCCGACGACGACGCGCTGGCAGTCTATCGAGAGGACCCGTTTGATCCCCACGCCATTGCCGGGCTGCGGGTGTTCGCCTACCAGAAGGCGGTGGTGATGAAGTACATCGACAACCTTCTGGACTGGGGCGATGCGTTATTCCGGCAGGACACCCGCGAGGCGATCAACGAAGCGGTGCTGCTGTACGTGATGGCGTACAACCTGCTCGGCCCCCGTCCGCAGCCGAAAGCGCGGCGATCGACCGCCGCGCCGGGCACCTACGCCGACATCGCGGCGCGGTACACCTCGACCGGGATTCCGGACTTCCCGAACGCCCACTCCACGGCCGCCGGCGCCGGCGCGCCGGCGCCTCACGCGTTCATCGTCACCGATTTCTGCCTCGTCGAAAACCAGCAGTTCCTCGGCTACTGGGGGCGGGTGGAGGACCGCCTGTACAAGATCCGCCAGAGCCTCACCATCGACGG
>JBGSPJ010000479.1:0-27603 GCA_041738655.1 Rhodothermales bacterium
GGAGGAGGCGCTCGCGCGCCGCGGCACCGCGAGCAACCACCCGGTCACGCCGGCCGCGCTGATCTACGCCATTGCCGGGCATGAGGCCCATCATATGGCTATCTTCCGGGACCGGCTCGGCCTGTGAGGACCGGGCTTTCGTTTGTCCCGCCGCACCCTTTCTAAATACCCATGCCCCATATCGTCGATTCCATCGAACTCTACATGGGGCCCCGCGAACTCGGCGGGCCCGATGACCTGGAGCAGGCCATCGTCGGGTTTATCGACGGCGCGAAGAAGAGCCTGTTTGTGGCGGTTCAGGAGTTGGATTCGCCGGCCATCGCCGAGGCCATCATCCGCGCCCGCAAACGCAAGGTGCTCGTCAAGCTCGTGCTGGAGGCCGACTATCTGGTGTCTGGATCAGTGGCGGCCAACCCGTTCGAGCCGGGGGGCGGACGCGAGATCAATCGGGCGTTGCATAACGCCATCTTGCGCGCGGCAATCAAGGTCAACTCGGACTTTAACCCGCACATCTTCCATCAGAAGTTTATCGTCCGGGATAAAGCGTCCATCCTAACCGGGTCGGCGAATTTCACCACGACGGACACGTCGAAAAACCTCAACCATGTCGTCATCGTGCACGACCGGGACGTGGCGAAGGCATACGACCTCGAGTTTTCGGAAATCCAGAAAGGCCGTTTTGGCGCGGAGAGCGACGTCCACGGTCCGAAGCCGCTGGTGAAGCTGCTGGGTGGCGTGCGGGTCAAGGTGCTATTTGCCCCCGAACATGCGCCGGAGATGGAAATGATGAAGCAGATCGCCAAGGCACGGACGCGGATCGACTTCGCGATCTTCACCTTCGCCCAGTCCTCCGGAATCGACGACCAGCTGGCGCTGGTCAAGGAGCGGCCCGGCGTATCGATTCGGGGGGCCCTGTACCGGTCTCAGGCGAATCAGTCCTGGTCGTCGAAAGACCTGCTCCACGCCGCCGGCGTCGAACTCCATCTCATCCCCACCCCTGGCCGGCCCGGGCCGATGCCGGCCAAGCTGCATCACAAATTGATGGTGATCGACGAGTCGATCGTCATCGCCGGCAGCTTCAACTACACGGGTGACGCGAACAAACTCAACGACGAAAATCTCATCGTTCTCGGCGATCTGGAATGCGCCAATCCCGACGGGGTACGCAAGCAGCGCGAGCTGGCTCGGTACGCCCTCGATGAAATCGATCGGATGGTTGCCGCGTTCGGCGAGCGGGTTGTTTGACCCCGAAGGGTAAAGACAGCCACACATTCGTCATAGAGCGACGCAAAATTGCCAGGGATTCGTGACACTTGGCGGGGGGAGAATTGAGGAGATTAGGGGCACCTATCCGTTCCCCTCAAATCAGTGTGACGGCCGCTCGACTGCCCCTCTCGAAGGCACGCCGGCGGTCCGGCCCCAACCGGCGCATGAGCATCATCCCAACCCGGTCCGACGCCTCCGACAGGGCGCGGCGCACGATCAACAAGTACTTTCTGCTGGTAGCGGGCCGCGCGTTCGCCGACGTGAAACGCGCCTGCACGTCCAACCCGTTCGCCTTCCGATACATCGGCGACCTGCTTCTGGCCGAGGCGCGGTTTTTTCGGGATTGCACCGACTACAGCTTCTTCCGGCGCCACAGCGCCGAGACGCCGGCCCGGGGGCCAATGCTGGCCATCATCTGCGCGCAGACCCATCAGTGGCTCCGAGTCGACGCGGCCCTCGAAGCGTACCTGGGATATAGTCGCGAGGAGATGGAGGCCGACTGGGTGGTTACGCTACATCCTGAGACCTTCCGAGAGACGGACCGGCGTCTGACGCAGATCTACCGCGACCTTCACAGCGGCAAGGTGCCGTATGGTCGGGCGGAGGTGCGGTATCAGACGCGGGACGGGTACAGTGTCTGGGCGCGGGTGACACATTCGCTGGTGCGCGACCGGTATGGCCGGCCGGACCGCTACGTCCTCGCGTTGGAGGATATCTCCCTGGCTCGGTGGAATGAGCTCTTTTATGATGAGCTCGTCGCGCTCCGGCGGATCATGGACCAGAGCGCCTACCAGGGAACGTTCCGCGCCACGGTCGACGCCCTCATGCGCCACTACAACGGCGAAGCCGTGGAGCCGGCGGTGCTCGGTGTATTGGCCGAGATGTACGCCACGGCCGCCTGAGAGGCCCAGGGAGAGGCTCCGGTCAACACATCTTACTCCGCCTTGATGATCTTTGCGGATATACGCCCGGTTTCTGTTTCGAGGCGTATCAGGTAAAGCCCCGAGGGTAAGCCTGCCAGGTCCACACTGAACTGATTTTTTCCCGCCGCAAGGGGTAGATCGCGATTGATTTGTCTGAGCCGTCCAAGCATGTCGAAAACAGCGAGCTGACCGAGATGGGGGAGAGCGTTTTCAATCACCACTGTTGCCTGTCCGGCCGTGGGATTCGGATAGACGACAACAGATGTGGAATGGGCCGGCAGCGTCTCAACGGGTTCGGTCGAGACGGGAAGGGCCATGCGCCACCGTGCCAGGTTATTCGATGGAAGACCGCCGGCGAGATAGAATGAGCCTCCGACATAGGCCCCCCTTGAGCCCTCACTATCGACTGCCGCGAACGCATAGGCTGTTCCATCCACTCCTTGTTCGGGCGTAAACCAGTCTCCTCGGTTCCACATGCGAACCCCACCCGGTACTTCGGCCCCTACAACCAACAGATCATTACTCTGAGAATTCCGGTACCCGAATGTGCAATTGCTCTGGCAAAGATTGTCGAGAGCTGTGACCGGCGCTTGCAGACCTTCTCCGTGTTTCGACCAGCTTTGGCCATCATATTGCGCCAGATACGAGACTGGCGAGCCGTCGATCGTCCAGGCGATACGCCCGGCGACATGTACCTGATCGAAGGCAAACACGATATGGTCGACGGACGCCACGCTGTCAATGGGCGCTGAAGCGTCGATCGGGACCCAGGATGCCCCCCGTGATTCCGCCATGCATCCGAAAATAGCACAGTCGGAGGAAGAGCCGTACTGGCCATCGGGTTGTCCGAATCCAATCACAATGCGTCCTGCTTCGACGTCCATGGTACGGATGGGTTGGGGCAACTCCTCTCCTATAGTTGAGCGCTGTCCAGTCTGTCGATCCTGGCTCGGAGTCCACTTATAGACGCGGCCCTTGCCATCCTCCGTCTCAACAGCCACATATAGCGAATGACTGACCTCGTCCTGGCTGTCGAAGACCATGTCGCGGATCGTGCCACTGATCGGGAAGACAAACGGGTCCCAGGTCTGGTGATAAAAATTCCATCGTGCCAATCCCGCGGAGGATAATCCTCCCGCGGTCGTAAACGATCCTGCGACATAGAGGTCTTCTTGATTCGAATCCAGAGCCAGGTGCGTCACGGGACCGTTGACCCCTTCACCCAAAGGGAGCCAGGCGATACCTGTCCACAACGCCAGGTAGGAAGCCGGCATGATGTTGCTCTCGGCAAAGACACCGCCCACAAAAAGGCCTTGCAGGGGACTTCTTGCCAGCGCTAAAACCGTACTGTCGGGGCCGAACTCGGAGAAGCGGTCCTCCCAATTGCCTACCCCCGCCAGCCGTGGCATGGTCGAAAATTGGAGGTCTTCCGACCATACCCCGGGGCCAAAATCAAAGTTGGCCCGTACTCTCCAGCGGACCGTTACGTCGTATTCGGGCAAGGTCACCTTGGCCGACGTATCCGACACCGTCACGGCAAATAAGGGGGAATCATCGGACGTAAAGGGCCTAAGAATTTGCAGTTCGTATGAATTGGCTTGATCCACCCCCTGCCAGACAAAGGGTACTTGTATCGGGTTGATGCCTTGTGCATCCGCGGTGGGGAATCGCGGCTGTGGCGCATGAGCACTAATGGTGCGATCAATGACGAGTGTCGTCGCGGAATCAAATGGCCAGGTGGAGATAATATATCGCTCGTTAGCTTCTATCTGATTGCAGCATGACGGTATCACATCACTATGCTCGAGTTTCCAACCTGCATTTTCCCGTACATACGTCTCTAGCGACCCATACAGACCGAGAAAGACGCGGTCTCCAAACGTGGCTATATCATTTTCCCCTCGTGCCAGGGATGAAGGAACGGGTGTAGCTGATTTTTGCCACATGCCGTCATTCCCCAACTCAAAGAAATTTGCGCTGTCAACTATGAGTTCCGTACCCGAGAGGGTGATGTCCGGGAAACGGACACGGTACCAGGAAAGATTGAGCGTCTGTTTCTTGGTCCACGCACTGCCAACAAGCGAATACACATTCGCTCGTTGATTCGTCGCGGTCACCAGCGTATTGCCACGTAAGGCCATGGCACCTCCGAGGTCAAGGCTGGAACTCTCGAGACGCGCCGTTTTCACCCAGGCCGTGCCATTATATGCGAAGACGTACAGGAGCGCATAGCCCGTCTGGCCGTTAATCTGGAAATACGTGGTGAAGGCGATGGTTGTACCGTCGATGGCGACATCCGATGGGCCAAATCCGGATCGATTGCTGGTATACTCCGATGCGTCCAGGGTAAGTTTTCCTGAACGTCGCCACGCTCCATTCTTCTTTTCAAAGACATAGACCACGCCCCGAAACAACACCGTGAACCACCCGGATCCAGCTGCAACAGCTCCTGTGAAATCGCCTCGTTCGACTTTCCAATTTGGATCGAGCAGAGGCGCGAGATCCGCGGTTTTTACCCAGGTAGTTGCTACATACTCATACACCACGGGACCGTCCGCGCCGGCAATGAGCAACACGTTCCCGTCGAGCGCGATGGGGCCGCTCTCGGGGAACTCCTGCACCACCACCTGAGCGTATGCCACACCGGCCGGCGGAAGTAAAAGCAGCACACACAACAAGGAAGCAAAACGGCCCATATCGCTCATTGGAATGAATTGTTGTCCGGGAACGTGCCGGTGGACGTACTAAATGGTGAATGGCGGATCAGCTACTAAGTTTCAGCTACCAGGGCAAGCATCACGCAAGGGAAAAAGATAATCTGGAGACGTCTCTTTAGCGGTGTCGGGATAGGACGAAAATGATACCTGGTGGGTATACACGCGTGATCGGTTCCGCCCCGGGGCCGTTTCTTGCGCTCTTTCGGGCGGCCTCCGTGCCAGTCGGATCATTAAGCTTCGGCCTTGAGTCGAGGAACGGCTGTAACCTGTCTTCGTCCTATACCAATCGCTTTGTTAATCGGGATCTGTTGCACAGACTTGTTATGGACATCCTCGAAGCCGCCTCCGTTCAGACGCAGGCTGATCCACTCTCCGTTTTTTATCGCATGACAGCGGCCTTCAACGCGCACGATGTGGAGGGTATGCTCGCGCATGTCGATGACGACGTGCAGTGGTTCAGCGTCAATGGTGATCGGATGGATGTCGAAGCCCGGGGACGCGAGGCCTTTCGATCCGCCATGGAAGCCTATTTCGTGGCGATTCCGAGTGCGCGATCGGAGATCGAGTCGGCGGTGGTATCGGGCGCGTTTGTCTCCGTCCGGGAGCGCGCGTTCTGGGGAGACGACCAGTCGCAGGTCGCCCTCGGCGTCTTTGAAGTGCGGCACGGGCGCATCCTGCGTGTCTGGTATTATCCGGCGTCGAAGTAGTGATCAACCTTTAGTCCGAGTTCCGAACACGCAAGGTGCAGAGACCCTGTAGGTGACATCGTGGAAACAACATCGCCAATCTATTGCCTCGTTTACGCGAGTTCAGCCACGCGGCCCATGTCGGATGAAGAGCTGGAAGAATTGCTGGCTATCGCACGCACGAAGAATGCCGGCAAGGGCGTTACCGGACTCCTTTTGTACGCGGAGGGCAACTTTCTTCAAATTCTGGAAGGAGAGCGCGTGCAGGTCGAGGCACTTTATGCCCATATTGCCGGCGACCCGCGTCATTACGGCGTCGTACGCCTGATGCGGCGCGAGGTGGCGCGGCGGAGTTTTTCGGACTGGCGGATGGGGTACAGAAAGATCAACCGGTCCGAACTCGAAGCCCATGTCCCGGGATTTTCAGATGTCTTGATGGCCGCGGACAATGGGGGAGACCTGAAAGAACAGGTATCCCGGGACATCTGGTCGCTGTTGATGTCGTTTCGTGTGGTGACGCGGGTCTGATCCCGCAGGTGATCCCTCATCTTCGCCCGCGTCTTCGCGCGCCCTTGTCTCTCATGTGTCGATGTGGTATCCTGCCTGCTGTAGGTAGAATCTCCCATCCGATCCCATCTCCATGAGTGACCTGCGTTACCCCATTGGCAAGTACCTTCACGATCCGGCCGCGACACTCGAAGAAGTCGCCGCCTGGATTGAACAGATCGATGCCCTGCCGGCCGACCTCCGCGCCGTCGTGGAAGGGCTCAACGATGCCCAGCTCGATACCCCGTATCGCCCCGAAGGCTGGACGCTCCGTCAAGTGGTCCATCACCTCGGAGATAGCCACTTGAACAGCATCGTCCGCTTTAAATTGGGGCTGACCGAGGACAATCCCACCATACGGCCGTACGACGAAAAGGGCTGGGCCGAGCAGGCCGATTATCGGGCGTTTTCGGTGGCGCAGGGATTGGATTTCCTGAACGTGTTGCATGCGCGCTGGGTCGCCTTGCTACGCACACTGACGCCGGCGCAGCTGGCCCGCACCTACGTCCACCCCGTTTCCGGCGTCAAGCGCCTGGACTGGACCGTCGGGATGTACGCCTGGCACGGCCGGCACCACCTGGCGCATATCATCAGCACCATCGAACGGGAAGGGTGGTAGTCGTATGCGTTACACCGCTCTCTACATCGCCTTCGCGGTCGCCCTGGGCGCGGGCTGCCAGCCGCCGGTGTCGGACGATCCGGATATCCTCTCCCGGCTTCCCGAGACGGTGGACTTTAACTACCACATCCGTCCGCTGTTGTCGGACCGGTGTTTCGCCTGTCATGGGCCCGACGAAAACACCCGCGAGGCCGGCCTCCGGCTGGATGTAGAGGACGCGGCCTTTGCCGAACTGGCCGAAAACCCCGGCCACTACGCCATACGACGCGGTAGCCTGCGCCGCAGCGAGATGGCAGCGCGCATCGCCTCGGACGACCCCGAGCTCCAGATGCCGCCGCCGGAGTCGAACCTGTCGCTTTCCGACTACGAAATTGCCCTCCTCCGACGCTGGATCGACCAGGGCGCCGAGTGGGAGCCCCACTGGGCGTTCTCCACCCCCGAAGAACCCGAGTCGCCCGTCCTTCAGAACAGAGCGTGGCCGCGTTCGCCCGTCGACCCCTTTGTCCTCGCCCGTCTTGAGCGCGACGGCATCGCGCCGGCCCCCGAGGCCGACCGCGAACGCCTCCTCCGTCGCGTCACGATGGACCTCACCGGTCTGCCGCCCACCGTGGAGGAGATCGATGCCTTCCTCGCCGACTCGACGCCCGATGCCTATGAACGGGTGGTGGATCGCCTGCTGGCCACGCCGGCCTATGCCGAACGCATGGCCGTCGAATGGATGGACCTCGCCCGCTATGCCGACTCCCACGGCTACCACGCCGACGGCTATCGCCTTATGTGGCCCTGGCGCGACTGGGTGATCGAGGCCTTCCGCGACAACATGCCGTACGACCAGTTTGTCTCCTGGCAGCTCGCCGGCGATCTCTATCCCGATGCATCGCGCGATCAGGTGCTTGCCACCGCCTTTAACCGCAACCACCAGATGACGGCGGAGGGCGGCATCGTCGACGAAGAGTACCGCCTCGAATATGTCGCCGACCGGACCAACACGTTCGCCCAGGCTTTCCTCGGGCTCACGATGGAATGCGCACGATGCCACGACCACAAGTTCGACCCGATCACACAGAAAGAATATTACCAGCTTTCGGCGTTTTTTAACAACGTCAAGGAAGTGGGGATGACGGGCGATGACGGCAACGCCGGCCCCATGCTTCCCCTGTTCACCGATAGCGTGGAAGTAGCTCTGGTCGCCGTTCGGGACAGCATCACCGTACTCGAAGGCCGCCTTGCCGAGCGCCGCCGCGCCGTAGAGCGGGAGACGTCGCTCTGGGAACGCGCCGTGGCGAAGAGCGAACCCGCCGGCCTCGTCGACCACTACCCCCTTGATCGAATTACCGACGAGGCGACACCCAACCTGGCTGCACCTGCGCGCGCCGGCCGGGTATCGGGAGAGATTGCGCTCGAAGAAGGGCCCCGAGGAACCGCGGCGACGCTGGATTACGACTTCGACTATTTCGAACTCCCGGACGCCGGCGGGTACGATCGGCACCAGGCGTTTACGGCCAGCATCTGGGCTTATCCCGAAAAGAAGGAGGAGTATGCCGAGCTGTTTGGCAATGCCGGCCAGAAAAATTCCTACTGGCGCGGGTACGAAGTCTACCTCGATAGCCTCTACCGGGTCAATGTGCGCCTCATCAACGCGTTGCCGCACAACTACATCCACGTGCGCACCACGGCGGGCATCACCCCGGACGCGTGGAGCCAGGTTGCGCTCGTGTACGACGGATCGAGCCGCGCCGGCGGCGTCCGCCTCTTCGTGAACGGCGCCCCGCAGTCCACCGAAACACTGTTCGACCGCCTCTACAAGAGCATGCATCCGGTGGATGGCATGTACAAGCCGTGGCCTCGCCCGATCCGTGTCGGGAAGAGCTACCGCGCCTTCACGGGGAACGACGGCATCTTCACCGGTCGCGTGGACGACATCCGGTTCTACAATCGGGCGCTCAGTGGGCTTGAACTCGAACAGCTCTATGGCGACACGGTCCTGACCGACGCTCAGCGCCGCGTGGAGCGGATCGATCATTATCTCCATCTGGATGATCCGGAGTACCGCGCGCTGCACGCCTCGCTGCAGGCGCTGCGATCCCGCGAGCACGCGCTCGTTGAGCCCGTGATGGAGGTCATGGTAATGGAGGATATGCAGGAGCCGCGCGCCACCCACGTCCTGAACCGGGGCCTGTACAACCAGCCCGGCGAGGCCGTTGGCCCGGGCACGCCGGCGACCGTTTTGGCCTTCGAAGAAGAGCTGCCGCGTAACCGCCTCGGTCTGGCGCAGTGGCTTTTCGACCCGCAGCATCCCCTCACAGCCCGTGTCGCCGTGAACCGGTTCTGGCAGATGTATTTCGGCCGCGGCCTGGTCGCCACGCCCGAGGACTTCGGGTATCAGGGCTTGTTGCCCTCGCACCCGGATTTGCTCGACTGGCTCGCGCGGCGTTTTGTTGAATCGGGGTGGGATGTGAAGGCCTTGCAGCGCCTCATCGTCACCTCGGCCACCTATCGTCAGGATTCCCGGCCTCGGCCTGAGCTGGCGGAGATCGATCCCGAAAACATCCTGCTCGCGCGCGGGCCGAGTTATCGGCTGCCGGCCGAGATGATCCGCGACAACGCCCTGGCGGCCAGTGGCTTGCTGGTCGACGCGGTGGGTGGCCCGAGCGCCAAGCCGTACATGCCGGACGATCTCTGGTTCGAAAAAAATACCTTCTCCCAGTTCCTCCTGCATTACGAGGCGGACAAGGGCGACGGCCTCTACCGGCGCAGCCTGTACACCTTTAATCGCCGTACCTCGCCGCACCCGGCCATGATCGCCTTCGACGCGACGGACCGCAGCACGTGTACGATCGTGCGGCACCGGACGAACACGCCGCTTCAGGCCCTGATCCTGATGAACGACCCGCAGTTCGTCGAGGCCAGCCGGATCCTGGCCGAGCGCATGATCCGCGAGGCCGGCCAGGCGCTGCCCGAGCGGATTGCCTACGGCTTCCGGCTGCTGACCGGCCGGCGGCCATCCGATCCCGAAATCAACGTCCTCACACGCCTGTTCGACGACGAAAAGGCGCGGTTCTCCCGCGAGCCGGCGGAAGCGCGTAAACTCCTGGCCGTGGGCGATGCCCCACGCGATACGCGGCTCGACCCCGCCGAAACGGCGGCCCTGGCGGTCGTGGCCAACACAATGATGAACCACGACGAAGCCTTTATGAAACGGTGACCTCCATGCATCACTGTAACCAGTTCTCGAAAAACTACTCGCGCCGCGATTTCCTCGCGCGGACAACCCTCGGGCTGGGCGCCGCGGCGCTGGCGTCGCTGATCGATCCGATGAGCGCGTTCGCCGATCCGGGGGGGAGCGGGGTGCTGGGCCGGCCCCACTTCACGCCAAAGGCCAAGCGCGTGATCTACCTCTTCCAGAGTGGGGGCCCCTCGCAGCTGGAGTTGTACGACTACAAGGAGACGCTCATCAAGCGCCACGGCGAGCAACTGCCTGACTCGATCCGGAAAGGACAGCGACTCACCGGCATGACTGCCGGCCAGCGGTCGTTTCCGCTTGTCCGCCCGCATTTCGGATATTCGCAACACGGCGATAGCGGCGCCTGGGTGAGCGAACTGCTTCCTCACATCGGAGGGATATCGGACGAGGTGTGCTTCGTGAAGTCGATGTACACCGACGCCATCAACCACGACCCGGCGGTAACCTTTATCCAGACAGGCTCGCAGCATCGCGGCCGGCCGTCCATCGGGGCGTGGCTGAGTTACGGATTGGGGAGCGAAAACGAAAACCTGCCGGCATTCTGCGTGTTGCTCTCCGAGGGCCGGCCAGGTGGTCAGCCCCTGTATTCCCACGTCTGGGGCAGCGGCTTTCTGCCCTCCGAGCACCAGGGCATCGAGTTTCGGGCGAGCAAGGACCCCGTGCTCTACCTCAATAATCCCCCCGGAATCGCCGACAAAGACCGCAAGCGCCAGCTCGACGCCATCAAGGAACTCGGCGCCCTCCAGTTTGACGCTGTGGCAGACCCCGAGATCGAGTCGAAAATCGCCCAGTACGAGATGGCCTACCGAATGCAGACCTCCGTGCCGGATGTCACGGACCTGCGCGAGGAGCCGGATCATATCTTCGACCTCTACGGCGAGGATGCGCGCACGCCCGGGACGTTCGCGGCCAACTGCCTGTTGGCCCGCCGGCTCGCCGAGCGAGGGGTCTCGTTTGTGCAATTGTATCACCAGGACTGGGACCAGCACGGCAACCTCCCGCAGGACATCGCGCGGATGGCAAAAAGCGTGGATCAGGCCTCCGCCGGGCTCGTGAAGGACCTCAAGCAGCGGGGGATGCTCGACGACACCCTCGTGATCTGGGGCGGCGAGTTCGGGCGGACGAACTACTCGCAGGGCCGGCTCAACGACGACAATTTCGGGCGGGATCATCATCCCAGCGCGTTTACGGTCTGGATGGCCGGCGGGGGCGTGAAGCCCGGGATCACGTATGGCCAGACCGATGAGCTGGGCTACAACGTCGTCGAGGACCCCGTTCACGTGCACGATTTCCAGGCCACGCTCATGCACCTGCTCGGCGTCGACCACGAACGCCTCAACTTCCGCTACCGAGGCCGGCGCTTCCGCCTCACCGATGTACACGGCAAGGTCGTCCCCGGGCTCCTCGCCTGACGAGGGATCATCCCGGCCGGCTGGCGATACAACCCGACGGGTTCGCACGAACGAACCCGCGAAGCTAGGGGTGCCGCTGCGATAGACCGGATAGGCTGTCGGAGTCGGGCTGAGAGAGTCCCTTGGAACCTGATCCGGCTAACACCGGCGTAGGGAAGCTTACTACTCGTCTACTCCCCGAGCGGCTGTCTGCCGCTGGCTTCGCCTGAATCCGCTTCACCCATCCAGCGACCAGGCTCATGCCCGTACTGCCACCTGCCTCCTCCGGTGATGGCGCCCCCATCAGCGCCGATTCCGTCGAACGCCCGCACGCCCACGCCGCCGAACTCGCGGCCGAAATGACACGTCCCCTGCCCGGATCCCGCAAGATCTATGTCGAAGGCAGCCGGCCGGACATCCGCGTCCCGATGCGCGAGATCGAACAGGAAGAAACCCCGTCCCTCTTTGGCACCGCCGCCAATCCGCCCTTTTTTGTCTACGATACCTCCGGCCCCTACACCGACCCCGACGTCAAGGTCGATGTGCGCTCGGGCATCGCCCCCATCCGTGACTCCTGGATCCGTGAGCGGGCCGATTTTGACGAACTCGACGGGCCGACATCCACCTACGGGCAGGTCCGCGCCGGCGATGCCCGGCTCGATCCCCTCCGGTTCGATCACATCCGCACCCCGCGCCGCGCGAAGCCGGGCCGGCGGGTGTCGCAGATGCACTATGCGAAGCAGGGCATCATCACCCCGGAGATGGAATACATCGCCATCCGCGAAGGCCAGCGCCTCGAATCGCTGAAGGAGTGCGGGATCTTCTCCCAGCACTCCGGCCATTCGTTCGGTGCGGCGATCCCTGCCGAGATCACGCCCGAGTTTGTGCGTAGCGAAGTGGCCCGCGGGCGGGCCATCGTGCCGGCGAATATCAACCACCCGGAGGTCGAGCCCATGATCATCGGGCGTAACTTCCTCGTGAAGATTAACGCCAACATGGGCAATTCGGCTGTCACGTCGTCGATTGCCGAGGAAGTGGAGAAGATGGTCTGGGCCACCCGCTGGGGCGCCGACACCATCATGGACCTGTCGACGGGCAAGAATATCCACGAGACACGCGAGTGGATCCTACGCAATAGCCCCGTCCCGGTGGGCACGGTGCCCATCTACCAGGCCCTCGAAAAGGTCGATGGCCGGCCCGAGGAACTGACGTGGGAGCTCTTCCGCGATACGTTGATCGAGCAAGCGGAGCAGGGGGTGGATTATTTCACGCTGCATGCCGGTGTGCTCCTGCCCTTTGTCCCGATGACCGCGAACCGGGTGACCGGCATCGTTTCCCGCGGCGGCTCGATCCTGGCCAAGTGGTGCCTGGCGCACCACCAGGAGAACTTCATTTACACGCACTGGGATGAGGTGTGCGAAATCCTCGCCGCCTACGACGTGTCGATTTCGTTGGGCGACGGCCTCCGTCCCGGCTCGATCGCGGACGCCAACGACGAGGCGCAGTTCGCCGAGTTGAAGGTACAGGGCGAACTCACCACGAGGGCATGGGACTACGACGTACAGGTGATGAACGAGGGCCCGGGCCATGTGCCCATGCACCTCATCAAGGAGAATATGGACAAGCAGCTGGAGTGGTGCCACGAGGCGCCGTTTTACACGCTGGGTCCGCTCACGACCGACATCGCGCCGGCGTACGACCACATCACCTCCGCCATCGGCGCAGCCATGATCGGGTGGTTCGGGACGGCGATGTTGTGCTACGTTACGCCCAAGGAGCACCTCGGCCTGCCCAACAAACACGATGTGCGGGAGGGGGTGATCACCTACAAGATCGCCGCCCACGCGGCCGACCTGGCGAAGGGGCATCCGGGGGCACAGGCGCGGGATAATGCGCTGTCCAAGGCGCGGTTCGAGTTCCGCTGGCGGGACCAGTTCAACCTCAGTCTGGACCCCGAGCGCGCCCGCGAATACCACGACGAGACGCTGCCGAAGGAATCCGCCAAGGTGGCGCACTTCTGCTCGATGTGCGGTCCGCGGTTCTGCTCGATGAAAATCACGCAGGATGTGCGCGATTACGCGAAAGCAAAGGGACTGCTGGATGAGCAGGCGGCCATCAAAGCCGGCATGAAGGCGCAGTCCGAAACCTTTAAATCACTCGGCGGCGAGTTGTATCACCGGGCCTAACCCCCATACCCCCATACCCCCTCTATTCCGCCTTCTCGCAGTAATACCGCCAGGCCTCATAGGCGACAGTGGCCGCGATGAGGCCGCTGTACGAGCCTCCAACGACCGAAACGAGCCGAAGGCCAAGCGATAGGGCCATCCGGCTCGAGACATAGGAGCCAATGACGCTGCCCGACAGGGCGCCGATGCGTTTTAATTCACGCTCCCAATTGACCTGATCTAGAGAGATACCCAGGTTGTTGAGCGCGTCGAAGGAAAATCCGGATTGAGGTTCGCCGGCAGGCGTATCCATGGCGGTCGTAGGGTTGGGAATGGATGAAGGAAACTACGGCCGGCGGGGGGAAAAGTTTTGGGGTATTACTTCACCGATGCCCGATGCCCCTCTTGTAGAGACGCTCCTGTGGAGCGTCTCAGCTGCGTTCCAGGGTTCGACAACGCATCGCTTCGCGATGCGGCAGTATAGCCCCCGTCCTTCAGGGCGGGGGCACCACGATGTTGCGAGGCGACGCTCGAGAACTGTGTCAGGTAAAAGCCAGGAAAGGTGACTGGTTGCTATTGGGAGACGCTCCACAGGAGCGTCTCTACGGCCTCCATTCGCCATTTAAGTCGACCGATGTGGCTGCCGATACATTCTTTAGAGGCAGGAGGGCGGTGTCAGGACCCGCCCGAGCTGACTCTGAAATCCCCGCAGCCTGGACGCACATGGAGTATCCGAACAACCTGGAAACGGGTACGGAAGAATTGTCGAGTGAAGATATGGTAGCGGGCCTGGTGCTCATGTTTATGCTTGTCCTGATGAATGCCGTGTTGTTATTGGACTATTTCGGCATCATCTCGCTCGCCTGACCAGCGCCGCGACCAACGGTTTTCGCCTCCCGGACAACGAGCAATCGTTGAGGCGAACTCAAGCTCAGCCCCGTAAGGCTGAGCTTTTTTTTGATAGAAACGATCGATCGGCTGCCGCGTCTACACGCCTTGTTTCATCCCTCACCATGTGCGCGCATGCCGTCTCCTGTCGTCGAAGCCTATCTGGCGCTGGGGTCGAACCTCGGCGACCGCCTCCACAATGTGCAATTAGCTGTCCGCCGGCTGGCCGAGCATCCTCGATTGTGCGTGACGCACGGCTCACCAGTCTTCGAGACCCTCGCCCATACGCTGACGCCGGACGAGGCGCAGCCAGACTATCTGAATGCCGTCGTCCGGGTCTGCACGGCCATTGCCCCCGAAGAACTCCTCGCGTTTACGCAGGCCATCGAGCGGGACGCCGGGCGAGAGCGCGGTGGGGCGGGGTGGCAGCCGCGAACCCTGGATATCGATCTCCTGGCCTTTGGTGATCGTACGCTCGCGGCCGGCGACCTCATCATCCCCCATCCCAGACTCGATCGCCGGCGTTTTGTCCTGGCGCCCTGGGCGGCCATCGCACCCGATTTTACGGTGCCCGCACCCTTCAATGCCACGGTATCGGACCTCCTCGCCCGGTGCGAAGATACCGGTAAGGTTGCTCTTTTTGCGGGAAGCCTGCTTGATTCATGACCTGGCCGGCCCTAGGTTTTTGCCCACACAGGCCATCATGACCCAATGACGCACGCGGACGATACCCCCGATACGCCGGAAACGACGCCCGAGCCGGCGCCCTACGCGCTGCGGGACGACCTGCGCTACATCGTCATCGAGGGGGTCATCGGGGCCGGCAAAACGTCCCTCGCCCGCCTCCTCGCCAAGCGGTTCAACGGCCAGCTCGTCCTGGAGGAATTCGACCAGAACCCGTTTCTCGAGCGCTTCTACGAAGACAAAAAGCGCTGGGCCTTCCACACCCAGCTCAGCTTCCTCGCCAGCCGATTCCGGCAGCAGAAGGCGCTGCTCGCCCGCGACCTGTTCCACCAGGTGGTCATCAGCGACTACATCTTCGACAAAGACCGCATCTTTGCCCATCTGAACCTGAAAGACGACGAACTGCAATTGTATGAGATGCTGTTCAGCCAGATGCAGGTGGCGACCCCTTCGCCGGACCTCGTGGTCTACCTCCAGTCGAACACCGAGCGGCTGATGAAGAATATCGACGAGCGACAGAGGAGCTATGAAGCCCGGATGAGCCGCGGCTACATTGAGTCGCTTAGCGAGGCCTACGATTTTTATTTTTTTCGGTATACGCGGTGCCCGCTCCTCATCATCAAGGCGACCCACATCGACTTCGTCAATAACCCCGCCCACCTCGACGAACTGGTCCGGGTCATCGCCACGCTCCGGCATCCGGGCACGACCTACTTCACGCCTTCCGGCGCCACGGATATGGAGGCGCGGCTTTAGACGCCAAACCGGAACGTAAGCGTGGTATAACTACGGACGGCGCGGCCGGCTTCGCGGGCCGGCTGAAACATCCAGCGACGTGCTGCTTCCAGCGACGCCTCTTCCAGGCCGTACGCCAGCTTATCGACCGGCTGTCGATTCTCGCCGGCGGCATCCACCCGATACCGCTCGACCAGGGTGGCCTCCTCGACGGCGCCTTTCTCATTTACCAGGACGCGGACGACCACCTCGGCGCGGACCCGGTTTCGGCGGGCCTCGTCCGTATACGCGGGCTCGACAAATCGAATGGCTTTCGGGGCGGTTGCCGGCGCCGCGAGGCCGGCGGTGATGGATTCGCCCCCCTCGGCTTCGAATTCGTCCTCGCCGTACGTGTCCAGCACCAGCAGCCGGTCGTCGAATTCCATCTCCGTTTCGATGACGATGTCGTCCGGCCACACGATTGCTGGCACGGGTGCGGGCGGACGCGGTGCCTGACGCGGCTGTCGGGTGGGCACGATCTCTTCGAGCTCGATTAATTCCTGCCCGGCGATGTCGTAGATGCGGGCCAGCTCCGGCTCGAACTGTCGGGCGGGCCAGAATTGAAACAGCCCCCAGAGGAGGAGCTGACTCGCTAGAATGCACCCCAGCACGCGCAGGCGATAAGCAAACGGGTCGTCGTATGGGCGGGTCGGGCGCAAGGGCAAAGGCCGTTGGGAAGGGTGTCGTAGATACTTCGTTTCAAATCAGCAGTTTCTTGACGAAACGTATTGAGGATGATTGCGTTTGGAGGTTGATCGCTTCGCGCGACGTGCTTACCTTAATCGCGCACTCCTTAACCCACTGACTGCCCAATTAACGACTGGCCCTTGACGCACGTGTTGCCGATACCGCTGAACAAGTCCATCTGTAAAAGCGGCCGATTTTTTGGCTGAAACCTTCCCTTTTTCCGGGAGGGTTTTTTTGTATCAGTACGTTCTGGCCCAACCCTGAATGCTACCCGACACCGACATGCACCAGATCGCTCCTCTACTCCCAGCCCAACCCTGCAAACTCGCGCTCGCCGACGGCACGGTCGTGACCGGACAAGCCATCGGCCACATCGGCGAAACCGGTGGCGAGTTGTGTTTTAATACAAGTATGATGGGGTACCAGGAAATCGCCACCGACCCGTCGTACCACGGGCAGGTGATGATGATGACGTACCCGCACATCGGCAACTATGGCGCGTTTGATAGCGACATGGAGACCCGCAAGCCGATGATCGCCGGCCTGGTTGTCCGCTCCTTCACCGAGCGTTACTCGAACCCGCTGGCGAATGAGTCGCTCGCGTCGTTCATGCAGCGCCACGAACTCGTGGGCATTTCCGGTGTCGACACCCGCTTCCTCGTCCGCCACATCCGGGCGCAGGGGGTGATGAACGCCGTCATCTCGTCGGTCGACCTCGACGACGAAAGTCTCGTCGATCGCGCCCGCTCCTGGCCGTCGATGGACGGGCTCGAGCTGGCTTCCCACGTCACGACCGACGCCGCCTATCTCTACTGTGAAGGGGACGGGCCGCGGATTGCCGTGTACGACTTCGGGGTGAAACTCAACATCCTCCGGATGTTCGAGCGACGCGGCTGCGAGGTCCGGGTCTTCCCATCCCACACCCCCATCGAGGACGTCCTCACCTGGCAGCCCGACGGGCTGTTCCTCTCCAACGGCCCGGGCGATCCGCGTGCCATGCAGGGCGTGATCGCGACGGTTAAAAAGGCCGCCGCGACGGGCATCCCGATGTTTGGCATCTGCCTCGGCCACCAGTTGATGGCACTCTCCCAGGGCATCGAGGTCTACAAGATGTTTGTAGGCCACCGCGGCGCCAACCACCCGGTGCAGAACCTTTCGACACGGAAGGTCGAAGTGACCACCCAGAACCACGGGTTCGCCGTGAAGCTGGAATCGCTCGACGAGCGTGTCGCCGCCATGACCCATGTGAATCTGAACGACCGGACGGTCGAGGGCCTGCGCTTCAAGGCGTTTACCGGCCTCAGCGTCCAGTACCACCCCGAGGCGTCACCCGGCCCGCACGATAGCGCCTACCTGTTCGACGAGTTCCTGGCGGATATTGCGGCCAGCGGTCGCGCCGGCCGGCGTGTTACCTCATCCGGTGTCTACGCGGCCCTGTAATCGCGTCGAATTTCCACGGCTGCTACCTCCAGCCTTCCATCCTCCTTCCGATACGTGTGCCCGTCCGGCGGGCCGCTCTACCCATGCCCAAACGAACCGACATCCATACCATCCTGCTCATCGGCTCCGGCCCGATCGTCATCGGCCAGGCCTGTGAATTCGATTATTCCGGCACCCAGGCGGCGCGCGCCCTGCGCTCCGAGGGCTACCGGGTGGTGCTCGTCAATTCGAATCCGGCGACCATTATGACGGATCCGATGACGGCGGACAAGATCTATCTGCGGGACCTGACGCCGGCATCGATCAAGGCGATCGTCGAGATCGAAAAACCGGACGCCGTGCTCCCCACAATGGGCGGGCAGACGGCGCTGAACCTGGCCCAACGCCTGCATGCCGAGGGCTACTGGGAGAAGATGGGGATCCACGTGATCGGCGTCGATATCGACGCCATCGAAATCACGGAGGATCGGCAGAAATTCCGCGATTTGATGGAGCGGATCGGCATCGACCAGGGACGCAGCCGTGTCGCGAAGAGCCTGCTCGAAGCCAAGGAAATCACCCAGGAGCTGGGCGGTGTACCGGTGGTCATCCGGCCCTCGTTCACCCTCGGCGGCACCGGTGGCGGCATTGTCTGGTCGTTGGACGAGTTCGATCGCAAAGTGACGCGCGGGCTGGAGATGTCGCCCGTGCACGAGGTGCTCATCGAGGAGTGCCTGTTTGGATGGAAGGAGTACGAGTTGGAGTTGCTTCGCGACGCCAACGACAACGTCATCATCGTCTGTTCGATCGAAAACATCGACCCGATGGGCGTACACACGGGCGACTCGGTGACCGTGGCGCCGGCGCAGACGCTGAGCGACAAGCAGTACCAGCACATGCGCGACGCCGCGATCCGCATGATGCGCTCGATCGGGACGTTTGCCGGCGGCTGTAACGTCCAGTTCGCCGTCCAGCCCGATACAGGTCGCATGATTGCCATCGAAATCAACCCGCGTGTGTCGCGCTCTTCCGCACTGGCGTCGAAGGCGACGGGCTACCCGATCGCGAAAGTGGCGTCCCGACTGGCGGTTGGGTACACGCTCGATGAGCTCCCGAACGAAGTCACCGGCACGACGAGCGCCTGCTTCGAGCCGTCGATCGACTATGTGGTGACCAAGATCCCGCGGTTCAACTTCGACAAGTTCGAGGGGGTGGATGAGGAGCTCACCACGCAGATGAAGGCGGTGGGCGAGGTAATGGCCATTGGCCGCACCTTCCCGGAAAGCCTCCAGAAGGCCTGGCAGAGCCTCGAGATCGGCTACGCCGGCCTTGGCGGCGATCGCGAAAACAGCTCACGCGCCGATGTGAGGGAACGCCTTCAGAAACCCTACTGGGACTGTACGCTCCAGATTCGCAACGCGTTCAAGTTGGGCGCTTCCGTGGAGGAAGTATCGGATATCACAAGTGTTGACCCCTGGTTTCTCTGTCAGATCGAAGATATCGTGCGCCTCGAGGGTGAGATTTCCACGCATACCCTGGCCGAAATCGACGCGGCTTTTATGCGCCGGGTCAAGCAATACGGGTTTTCGGATGTCCAGATCGCGTTCCTCGTCAAAGACACCGTAAAGGAGGATGACGTGCGCGACCATCGCAAGCGCCTCGGCGTGATCCCGACGTTCCAGCTGGTGGATACCTGTGCCGGCGAGTTTCCGGCGCAAACGCCGTATTACTACTCGAGCTTCGAAACGTCCAACGAAAGCATCGCTTCCGACCGCAAGAAGGTCATCATCCTCGGCAGTGGGCCAAACCGGATCGGGCAGGGGATCGAGTTTGACTACTCGTGCGTCCACGGCGTGTTGGGCTCGCGCGAGATGGGCTACGAGGCCATCATGATCAACTGCAACCCCGAAACCGTGTCGACCGATTTCGACATCGCAGACAAGCTCTATTTCGAGCCGGTGTTCTGGGAGCGGGTGTACAACATCATCGAGCACGAGCGGGAGGGGCTGGCCGGCGTGATCGTGCAGTTTGGTGGCCAGACGGCCCTCAAGCTGGCGGAGGACCTGGTTCGCTTCGAGGTACCGATCCTCGGTACCTCGTATGACGACATGGATGCCGCCGAGAACCGCGGCAAGTTCTCCGATATCCTCAAAGAACTCGAAATCCCGTACCCGCGGTACGGCACGGCCAGGACAGTGAGTCAAGCGGTCGACGTGGCCGAACGTATCGGATACCCGATCCTGGTTCGGCCCAGTTATGTGCTCGGCGGGCAGGGGATGCGCATCGCGATCAACAAGAAGGAAGTCGAGCAGTACGTCAGCCAGATTCTCAAGCTGATGCCGGACAACGAGATCCTGTTGGACGTCTTCCTGGAAAATGGGGTCGAAATCGATGCGGATGCGATCCGAGACGGGGACGAAGTCTGGATCTCGGGGATCATGCAGCACATCGAGCCGGCCGGCGTGCACTCGGGGGACTCTACGGCCGTCCTTCCGCCGTTCAGCCTCTCTGAGGAGACCATCGCCACCATACGCCGCTACGTCACCGAAATCGCCAATCGGCTCAACGTCCTCGGCATGATCAACGTGCAACTGGTGGTGAAAGACGGCATCGTTTACGTGATCGAGGCCAACCCGCGCGCGTCGCGGACCGTACCGTTTGTCGCCAAAGCCACCGGCATCTCGGTGACGAACATCGCCACGAGGGTGATCCTCGGCGAAAAGTTGGCCGACTTCAGGGCCAGGGGGATGCTCGAATCGTCCCTCAAGGGCTTTGCCATCAAGGAGCCGGTGTTCTCCTGGGATAAATTCCCGGATGTGCCCAAAGAGCTCGGCCCCGAAATGAAGAGCACAGGAGAGGCCATCGCGTTCGTGGATGCCCTCACCGACGAGCACTTCCAGCGGCCGTACGAGATGCGGAATCTGTATTTGTCGAGATAGTGGTTTAAGGTTCGAGGTTCAATGTTCAATGTTCAAGGAAAATAAGCCTTTGAACCTTAAACCTCGGACCTTAAACCCTTCAGACCCAGAACCAGCCGTGATCGATGGCGGTTTTGGGGAGCCGGCTCCAGCGGCCGGCCTGGGCGGCGAGGAAGGTTTCCAGGCAACCCGAATGAACCTGGTAAAAACGATGCTCGTCGAGCGACGAGGCGTCGTTTTCAAGGAGCGTGAGATCCTCAAAGTGGATCGACGTGTGGCAGCAATCGCACTGAATCGTGGGAGGCGCCGTGGGTTTGACGGGTAGTGTGACCATGGCGTTGAGAGGATAACGTGTGGTGTACGTACGGCATCTGGACTCACGTCTGCCACGCACGAATTCCCCGGCACCTATCACCCTATTCGGGCAACCGGGCCTACTCCGGGGCAAACGTGAATCCAGGACGCCGTCACTTCGCAGGGGCTGATTACCTTACCGCGCGACAGGCGCGAAATCCAGCGAGTCAAGCAAGGGCATCGTGCCCTGGAGCCGGCTCATCAACGTTTCCAGGCGAGCCTGGAGGTGGAGCAGGTTCCGATCCATGTCCAGTTCAACCATGCCGGCCGGCGCGTCCGCGCGGTGTCGTACAATGGCGCGCGTACGATCCGCGATCGTGCCGATCCGGTCGCATAACTGAAGAAGGTATTCCGTGTGGGTATCGGGCGCGCAATCCGAGAACTGTAGCGGCCGGGCGGTGTTTTCTGTCGTGGCGATCATAAGGCAGGGGATATATAAACGCACGCGCCGATTGAACCCGATGACGCCGGAATAGACGTCGAAAACCGGAACGCGCGAAGGTGAGGAAGGCGCTTCGAGAACCCTGTGGGTTTCAGGGGGGCTGATTACACAAAACGAAGCGCGCGTATTAATAATTGCTCGAATATAAGCAGGCATGCCTACATAACAAAGGCGTGGGGATGCCTGGCCTAAAAAATAGAGAGCAATGGAGAGTGATCTAGAGAGAGGGGGGCGTCACCATATCCAACGAACGGCGATGGACAGATTCCGGGGATACGCGTAACGGGCTTCCTTTCTGAAGTGATCGGTGTCAAAAACGAATCGCCAGTCGACTTCGTTCCGACGATTAAGAACATTTAACAGTTCGGCGCGCAGTTGTACGCGGTGCTGGCCGAGCGACGGCGCGTAGGCGGCGCCGAGATCGAGTTGCAGGTAGGGTTTGAGGACGTGCGCGTCCGGCGTGGACAGGTCGAAAGGGGGATACAACGGGGGGGCGGAAGACTGCCCGAAGTAGTCGTAATACGCCTGCCGGAACGCCCAGCTGCGTCCCCACTCGCCTCGGCCGCGAGTGGTCACGACGAAGCCCGGAGCCGGCGTGAGCGCCAGTTCGGCCGAAACGCGGTGCGGGGCCACCCAGGGTAGCGTTGTGCGGCGATTGCCAAACAACTGCGGACTCCGGCGGCGGGCGTAGGTGTAGTCGTACGTCGCGCTGGCATGGACACGGCCGCGGGTCAGTCCGACAGTTGCGGAGCCGCCGGCATGGATCGTCTTTCCCTCGGCGAGAAACGCCTGTTGGGTGGTGAGCGACCGCGCCGTGAAATTCGCAGTGGGAAGATCCGCGAGTGATTCGATGAAGAGGTAGTTCAAGGAAACCGTTTGCGGCAACCACTTCGCATAGCCTTCGAGGCTAACCATCCAGCCAGAAGGCAAGTCGAGGCGGAGCGATTGTGCGAAATGATAGGCCTTGGCCGGCTGTAAGCTGCGGTCCACCGGCAACCAGACCCGCATGGACGGCAGGATGGCGCCGGCGTTGTAGGTGCTGACATCGAACTGCGACAGATACTGTCGGTACAGGCCGGTCGCGGTTCGTGCGGCGAGGGCTCCACCGCCGGCCAGTGGCCAGTCGAATCGGATCGCCAGTCGCGGCTCGGCGAAGACGGTTTCGTGCGACGGCAGATAGGTAAGCCGCAGGCCGGCGTCGAGTATGCCCGAGCGTCCGAGATCGATTCGATCTGAAATAAACGCCGCATGCTGCCAGGACACGGCCGTCGAGGCCACCCGGTCCTGGAGCACATCCTCGGTCGGATTGAGCGAAACGGTGTTCAGTGAACTGTCCGCCAGCGCAGAAAGCAGCAGCCTGATCTGCCCGCGGTTGTGCGTGCTGGCCAGGCCGGCGGTCACAAAATGCCCCTCATACGCTCGCTCGACGCGCGCTTCGAGACCGGCCTCCAGGATGCGCGACAGATCAGATAGGTCGCGGGTGGGCAGCACGGTGGCTTCGGAGACGGGTGTAGGAACGGCTTCGTCGGTGATCGGAATGACGAGTTCCAGGCTGTCCAGCAACGTATAATCGTGCCGCATCTGGTGCCGGCTCGTGCGGAGCTGGATCGAGACGTACGTCCGGGCGTCCAGTACGGTCGAGTAACTGATCTGGCCGGCCTGCGTCCGGGCGTCATACCCATCGGCAACGGCCAGAGCGACCGACTCCGCCAGATTCTCCGGACTCTCGCCGAACACGGGATCTAAGACCCCGCGGGCGGAATCACCACGGGGCAACGCGCCGGCAAACGCCATGGCGCCGCTGTACATCGAGGCGTGGATGGAAGCGAGCGGCCGTGTCCAGACGCGGCCGGCGGCGTGGAGGTCCTGAAACGACCACGTGGGATTCGGATTCTGCCCGACATTCAGCAGGTCCTCGAACAGCGAGGCGCTGCCATCCGGAAACCCGTTGAGCGGAGCCAGCAGCAGGAACGCGTCGGGCCTGCCCCATTCGTTGAGGGTGTTTTGGAGCCACGCCGGCTGAAAGACGCCATCCAGGCTGGTGCGCGCCGCCGCCATGAAGTCGGCGCGCCGCGAAGCGGTCTGCGGGGTGGTCAGGCCAACGCGGGCGTTGACCGACAGTGGGTCGATCTGCACATCCAGCCCCTTCGTTCCTTCGAGGGCATGCTGCAGTTCGGTCACGCCGGCGAGGTGGCTGCCCCGCGACGCCTCGAACCCGCTCTTATGCACAACGATCCGCTCGATCGCCAGCGCACTGAACGGGCCGAGCGCACCCGAAAGGCCTCGGGGGAGATAGAGGGGGACGTTGTCCAGCTTCATCTGGTGCTCGCCGGCCTCGCCGCCCTGGATGTGGATGTCCGCCGTGATGTCGTTGATCTGTACCCCTGGCAGGGCCGTGAGGTGGCTCACAACCGGTAGCCCGGCATCCGCGCGGCCGAGACCGAGTGAATCGGCCAGTAGAATCCGGTCTTCCGACAGCCGCTCGGACGGCCGCCGGCGCTGGAGGCCATCGACCACCACCGGGCTGAACAAGACGGGCTCGGACGCCATTTCGATGCGCGCGAAGGCCTCCGCGCCGGGTGGGACGGTGAGCGTGTCTTGCCAGTCGGCGTACCCCACAAACGAAGAGGTGAGGATGTACCGCCCGGGCAGCAAGGGCGGCAACACGAACTGCCCATCTCCTCTGGAAACAGCGCCGATATCGCCCTCGGCGCTGGCGAGGTAGACGTGCGCATCCGCCAGCGGCCGGCCGCTGCGTGCGTCCAGCACCTGCCCGAGCAATCGCCCGCGAGCGGCTTCCCGCTGCACGGGAGGCACAACGACATAGGTCCCGGACGACAGCCGGATATAATCCAGCTCCGCGGAAGACAGGATACACCCCAACACGGCCTCGGCGCCGGCATTTTCGATCGCGCAGAAGGCCTCGCGGTGATCGACCAGCTGCGGGTCGAACGAGACGGCACGCCCGGTGAGCCGCGAGAAATACGACAGCGCCTCGACCAGCGGTACGTCCCGCAGCGACACAGAAAAGCCGGCCGACCCAGATTGTCCCCTGGCCGGCGTGGCCAGCGCCATGGCCAGCAACAAGGCTATTCCCGTACGCAGGCCTCGAGTCATCGATTTACAGCGTATTGAGTGTCCCGATAAACAGGATCGCGCCCGAATGCGCCTCGCGAATCGCGAAGATAAACGGGCGGTCGGCGCGGAAGGTCTCGCCCGAACCTCCCGAGCTGCGAAGCTCGATTTCCACCGCCGTTGCGGCAGCCGCCTCGGCGCCCTCTTCATTCACCTCCACCACGGCCTTGTGCAACACGCGGCTGATGTATAGATCCTCGCCATGGATGGCGCTGATGCAGGAGAAGTTGGAAACCCGGCGATCAAACGCATCGGCAATGCCGAGGGCTTTCAGCGCGGCGTTCAATTCCTTCTCGTACGTCACCGAGAAGCGGGGCAGGATGACGTTGATTTCCTGATTAGCGAAACTGTCCGTCAGTTCGCGCCACCGGTCGGAGTCGAGCGTCGTGATCAAGGAGTCGATGGCTTCGGTCGTGTGAGGAAGAATCACCGTCATCCGGTACTGGCCGGCGCCGTAGGGCAGATCGATGGCGGCAAAATCGGTCGTTGTCTGGTGTGGAATCGTGGCTTTCATCCGCATCATCGGCACAGGCGTTGGCTCGCCGACGCGGTTATGGAAGGGTTCATCTCGGGTATCACTTTCATTAAACCGGTAGGCCCAGCTGCCCTTGAAGTAGATGGCGTTGATGAGGTACATGACGGCATCAGGCGGAATCCGGTCGATGAGGCGCTCGATCTTGCCGTTGGTTTCCTCCTCCACCCAGCGGTTGATCACATCGACCGACGCCGGCGCATGGAAGTCCAGCGGGGCGACCTCGGCGTCGAAGTACGCCGCATTGGTCTCCAGAAACGCCTGCTCCGGTTCTAACACTTGATCGTACCAGATCGAGTTGGCGATGGCGGTCTGCACGAGCGGGTCGATGTTGGGCAAAAAGGCCATCAGCGCCGATGAGGCCTCATTGTAGGCGGGCAGATCCATTCCCGTGGGCACAAGCGCTTCCAGCATCTGCTCTTGTGTTTCCCCCGCGGCGCCGTTCGCCGTCATGCCGAGCGCGAAGGCCACGCTGGCTGGAGAAAAGAACAGATTCACCTGGGGCGATTCGGCCGTCAAAGCCCTGTAGAGGTGCAGCCCAAAGGCATTATCGGCGTTAACGACCTGCAGTTCGGCTGCGGTGAGCAGGCGCAGCTCGGGGGGGCCGGTGTCGGAGGTGTCGCAGGCACTGGCAAGCATCGAACATGCGGCGAGGGCGAGTACGGAGCTACGGGACATGGGCTATACGGATGATCTCCCGGGTGGGATGATGGATCGGTTCAGGGGCGTTGCAACGTCCCGATAAACAGAATCGCGCCCGAATGCGCCTCGCGGATCGCGTAGATAAACGGCCGGTCGGCGCGGAAGAAGATTTCCCGGGGCTCGTCGGGGTTGAAGCTCGTCGTCGAGACTTCGACGGCCGTGACAGCCGCGGCCTCGGTGCCTTCTTCGTTGACCTCGACAAACGTCTTATGGAGTACCCGGCTGATGAACAGCTCCACGGTCGGGTCCTGCGGGATCCCCGAGAAATCCGCTAGCCCCTCGACGAACGCATCCTCGATCCCTAGCGCCGTCAGTGCATCGTTCAGGGTCTGCTTGTATTCCAGGGTAAAACGGGGTAGGAAGATGTTGACGGCCTGGTCGTCGAAGCCATCAACGAGCAGCTGCCACCGGTCCTGGTCGAGCGAGGCGATCAGCGCCGGCAGCCCCTCCGTCGTTTCGGGCAGGATGACCGTCATCCGGTACTGTCCGTTGCCATACGGGAGGTCAACAGCGGCGTACCCTTCGCCGGCCTGATAGGGCACGGTGGCTTTCATCCGCATCAGCGGCGCCTGAGTGACGGTGCCGTCGCGGCCCGTGAACGGCTCGGGCAGTGTGGTCGAGGCGTCGAACTGGTATTTCCAGCTTCCCTTGAAGTAGATGGCGTTGATGAGGTACATCACCGCATCGGCCGGTATGGCGTCGATGATGGTTTCGATCTTGTCGTTGGTTTTATCCGCCACCCAGTGATTGATCACGTCTACCGACGCCGGCGCCCGGAAGTCGAGCGACTCGACCACGGCGTCATAATAAGTGATGTTCGCCTCGATAAACGCCGGCGCGGGAGTGAATGTCGCCTCGTGCCAGATCGAGTTGGCGATGTCGGTCTGAACCAGCGGATCGAGCCCCTGGAGGTAGTCAATAAGCGACTTGGAGGCTGCGTTCAGGTCTTCGACGGCCAGGTCGGCGTGCCCGAGCGTCTCGACCATCTGGTCGCGCGTGTCGCCGGCGGCGCCGTTGACGGTCATGCCGAGGGCGAGGGCCACACTGGTCGGGGAGATAAACAGGTTCTCCTCGGGCGCGTCCTCGGCAAGGGCGGCGTAGAGACGCAATCCAAACGCGTTGCTAGCGCCGACGAGGGATTGTTCGCTCGCAGAGAGCGCGCGGAGGTCGGGGCTCCCCTCGTCGACGGAATCGCAGGCCGGCGCGAGCGTGGCGAGCGTAAGCAGAGCCACCAGGGAAGCGCGCTTCATCGGTTTCAAGAATGGGATTGCAGGCATGGTCCTGGGTGTCTGTGGGTGGAAAGGACGGACGGGCGGCGTCGGGGTCATGGACGGTAGATTTCGTATCCATTGGCGGTACGACGGTAGGCCAGGTTGACCGACGCGCAGATGTCTGTGAGGACGGATTCGAGGGACAGGGGCGAAGGCTGGATGTAGCCGACGGGGACCTGCCCGACGGCCCGGTCCAGCGCGATGGCACGGCCGTATCGCCGGCCGAGTTCATCGGCTGCC
>JBGSPJ010000492.1:0-1747 GCA_041738655.1 Rhodothermales bacterium
GGAGGAGCTGGCGCGGGGTCTCGACGCCGGCCTCGTCGCCCATCTTCCCCTCGATGACCTGACGAACGAGGCCACCCCCGCGCTCGTGGGCCGCCCGGGGTATATCAACACCCGGCTCATCAACGTCCTCGCGCCCCCCGATGTCGTCGATGGCCACGCCGGCCGGGCCTTTGCGTTTGACGGCCACAACTATCTGGATATTGGCGACGCGGCGGACTTCGAGCATGCCAGCGCCTTTTCCCTCGGCGCCTGGATCCGGCATGCCGGCCCCGGCGACCGCGACGCGGCCCTCATCGTAAAGCGCAACGAAGAGCAAAAACGCGGCGGCTATCAGCTGACTCTCACCAAGGACAGCCGGCTCCGCGCCAGCCTCATCCATGATGCCGGTCGACAGGAAGTGCAGGTGCTGACGGCCGAGTCCGTTCCGGCGGGTGCGTGGACTCATGTGTTCGCCACGTACAACGGCTCGGGGCGTGCGGCGGGCGTCACGTTGTTTATCAACGGCGAGGCGCAACGGGTAGAGGTGGAGTCGGACAACCTGGAGCGCCTCAGCATCCTCAACGGCAACGAGGTGTTGATCAGCAACTGGAACACCCGTGATACGCCGAACGGGGCAATCGAGGGGTTTCGGGAGGGCGTCATCGACGATGTTCGGATCTACGGCCGGGTCCTTTCTCCCCTTGAAGTAGCGCAACTCGCCGGCGCGCGGCCGCTGGCGCGGGTCTCGGAAGCCACGCCGCCGGTCGGGTTCAGGGACGATCTCTACGTCCATTACAGGCTGCACGAGGATGCCGAGTACAGCCGCTGGCAAGCGGTGCTCGACAGCCTGCGGAGGGTGCCCATCGAAATCCCGTCCGTGATGGTGATGGAAGAGATGGCCGAGCCCCGGCAGACCCACATTCTCGCCCGCGGCGCCTACGACGCCCCCACGACCGCTGTGGGGCCCGGCACGCCGGCGGCCATCCTGCCGTTTCCCGACGACTATCCGCGCAACCGCCTCGGGCTGGCGCGCTGGATGACCCATCCCCGGCATCCGCTTACATCGCGTGTGCTCGTGAATCGCGTCTGGGCGCTGCTGTACGGGCGGGGGATCGTCGCCACCCAGGAGGATTTTGGGAGCCAGGGCGCCCTGCCGTCGCATCCCGAATTGTTGGACGCTTTGGCCGTGTGGGTGCAGGAAAATGGGTGGGATGTCAAAGCCCTCATCCGCAAAATCACCCTGTCGGCTGCGTATCGGCAGGAGGCCCGGATCTCCCCCGAAAAACAGGCGCGGGATCCACAGAACATCCTTCTGGCCCATGGTCCTTCGCAACGGATGACGGCCGAGATGGTGCGCGACAACGCCCTGGCCATCAGCGGGTTGTTAAATCCCGAAATGGGGGGATGGTGGGTGAAGCCGTACCAGCCTGGGGAGATCTGGAAGGAGATGGCGAACCAGATCGGCGAAAACAAATACCGGCCGAGCACTGGCGCCGACCTGTACCGGCGCAGTCTGTATTCGTACTGGAAGCGCACGATACCGCCGCCGGCGATGCTCACGTTCGACGCCGCGGAACGTACTGTCTGCGTGGTCAAGCGGCAATCAACAAGCACGCCGCTGCAGTCGCTTGTCCTCCTGAACGATCCCCAGTACATCGAGGCATCGCGTGTGCTCGCCACGCGCCTGCTGCGTGGGGACGACGCGATCGCCAGGGCGTTTCGGATGGCGACTTCGCGGGAGCCAGACGACCGCGAGCGGGCGATTTTG
>JBGSPJ010000523.1:0-3009 GCA_041738655.1 Rhodothermales bacterium
GCCAAGGCGCCTTCCGCCGCGCCGCCTCCCTCGGGTGCGGGTGGCGCGAACGCCGGCACCAAAGAGCCCGGCGCCAAACGGAAATCGAATTGAGCCCTGCACGCGGTTTCGGGCACTCCTACCTTGCCTCATGCTCCCCGATCTTAACCTGCCGGCCTGTACCCTGACGGTCCGCGAGGAGGGCGGGGTGTCCACCGTCTTCGACCCCGTCCGGCGGAAGTATGTGGCGCTCACGCCCGAAGAATGGGTGCGGCAGCATTTTGTCCATTTTCTCGTGCAGGATCGGGGATTTCCCATGGGGCTCCTGGCGATCGAAAAAGGATTTCGTTACCAGGGGACGGCCTGCCGAGCGGATATCGTGGCGCACGACCGCGCCGGCGCGCCGGCGCTGGTGGTTGAGTGCAAAGCCCCGGAGGTCGATATCCATCAAGGGACCTTCGATCAGATTGCCCGCTACAACACGGTACTTCAGGCATCGTACCTCGTTGTTACGAATGGTATGGTACACTATTGTTGCCTCGTGGATTGGGACCGCCACACCTACGCGTTTGTCGACGCCGTGCCCGCGTACGAGCAGATCAGCGCTCCGGGCGTCCCCGGAAGTTCATCCCGGCGCACACCTACTAACCGAAGACGATAAAAATTCGATGTATACCCGTGAACGTGAGATTGCCATCGCCGCCGTGCGCGAGGCCAGCATCATCTGCCGCGCCGTCCAGGCGCAGATTTCGAGCAGCGTCCTGGAGAAAAAAGATAAGAGCCCGGTGACCGTGGCCGACTTTGGCAGCCAGGCGCTGGTGTGCCGCGCCATCCGCGAGGCGTTCGCCGGCGACCCAATCATCGCCGAGGAAGACAGCGCGGCGCTGCGAGAGGCCGGCCAGAGCGAGCTCCTCGCCCGCGTTGTGCACCACGTAAACGCCATCCGCCCCGGCGCCTCGGCCGACACGGTATGCCAGTGGATCGACTTCGGCGGCGCGAATGCCTACAGCAAACGATTTTGGACGCTCGACCCGATCGACGGCACCAAGGGTTTCCTGCGGAGCGAGCAATACGCGATCGCGCTGGCCCTGATCGTCGATGGCGAAATCGTCGTCTCCGCCCTCGGATGCCCGAACCTGCCCGTGTCGGCCGATCGGCCCGATAAGGTCGGCGTCATCTTCGCGGCCGTGAAGGGCGAAGGCGCCGTCGCGATCGAGCTGGATTCAAACGCCGCGCCTGTACCGGTGCGCGTGAGCGACCTGGCGGACAGCCGCAAGGCGCGTTTCTGCGAGTCCGTCGAATCCGGACACAGCTCCCACGACGACTCTGCCACCGTCGGCCAGCACCTCGGGATCACGGCCGAGGCCGTCCGCATGGACAGCCAGGCGAAATACGCGACGGTTGCCCGCGGCGACGCGGATATCTACCTCCGCCTCCCGACGCGCGCCGGCTATGTCGAAAAAATCTGGGATCACGCGGCCGGCGTGCTGGTCATCACCGAGGCCGGCGGCCGGGTGACGGACATCAACGGCAAGCCGCTGGAGTTCACCCACGGCTCGGGCCTGGAGAAGAATAAAGGCGTGATCGTGACCAACGGCCACCTCCACGATGCCGTGCTGGAGGCGCTGAACGCGGTGGGCGTAACGGTTTAAGGTTCGAGGTTTAAGGTTTAAGGGGTAATGTCCTTAAACCTCGAACCTTAAACCTTAAACCCTTCCACGATTTGCCGGCAGGCCTGCTCAAGCACCGGGTATTCCTTGGCGTAGCAGAAGCGGAGCAGGTGGCGGCCGCTTTCGGGGTGGTTGAAGAACGAATCACCCGGGACGGTGGCGACGCCGGCGGTGTGGATAAGGGTTTCGCACGCCTTGCGGGCGGAGGTGTAGCCCGGGCGTTTGCGGGCGAGGTCTTCGAAGCCGGCGAGCACGTAATACGCGCCCTGGGGGCGGCTGAAGGTAAATCCGGCCGCTTCCAGGGCGTCGCACATCATGCGGCGCTTGACGACATAGTCGGCCATCATCCCCTCGTAATAGGCGTCCTCCAGCTCAAATGCCCGGGCCACGCCGTGCTGGAGGGGGGCCGGCGCGCAGATCGCGAACAGGTCGTTGAGCAGACCCATCTTTTCGATGAGCGCCGGCGGGGCGATGGCGTACCCGAGCCGCCAGCCGGTCATGTTATAGGTTTTGGAGAACCCCGAGATTGTGACGGTTCGCTCGTACGCGCCGGGCAGCGAGGCGAGGGAGACGTGCTCGTGGCCGTCGTACGTCATGTATTCGTAGATCTCGTCGGTGATCGCGTAGAGGTTGTATTTTTCCATGAGCGCGAGCAGCTGCGTCAGCTCGTCGCGTGTCCATACCTTGCCGTTGGGATTGCCGGGGGTGTTGACGATAAAGGCTTTCGTCGCCGGCGTGATCGCGCGTTCGACCTCGTCGAAGTCGATGACCCAGTCGCGCCCGCGCATTGTGACGTAGCGCGGGACGGCCCCCGGGAGGCGGAGCAGGTTGCGGTGATAGCCGTAAAAGGGCTCGAACAGGATGGCCTCGTCGCCGGGGTCGAGTAGGGCGAAGATGGCGCTCACGAACGCGCCGGTGGAGCCGATACAGACGATGACCTCTTCGTCGCTTTGCGCGGGGATCCGATTGAAGGATCGCGCTTTTTGATAGATAGTGCGCCGCAGTTCGGGGATGCCGGCGTAGCTGGTATAGATGGAGTGATCGTCGTCGATGGCGGCGCGGGCGCCGGCCTTGATGGCCTCCGGAGTAGGGAGGTCGCAGATGCCCTGCCCCAGGTTGATGCCGCCCACGCGGTTGATGAGGTGGGTGACGGCGCGGATGTCGCTCTGGACAAGGTTTTCCGTGCGGGAAGCGAGGGGTTTCGGGGTGTCTGCCATACAATAATCGCTGATATCATGCCTCACACGACCCGAGCATCGGATCAACGTTTTCTGCGCGAGGCGATCGAACTTGCCGCGGACAACGCCCGACAGGGGCGGGGCGGGCCGTTTGCCGCGCTGGTCGTGCGCGCCGGCCGGGT
>JBGSPJ010000560.1:0-9429 GCA_041738655.1 Rhodothermales bacterium
GCGCCGTGGCGGCGCTCGCCGGGCGGGCGTTGAAAAAAACGGTGCTCGAACTTGGCGGCTCGGATGCGTTTATCGTCCTGGCTGACGCGGACCTCGCGGCGGCGGTCGACACCGCGATTGCGAGTCGGATGCAGAACAACGGACAGAGCTGCATTGCGGCCAAGCGGTTCATTCTGGAGAAGTCGATCGCAGACGCGTTTATGGACGCGTTTGTTGCCCGTGTCGAGGCGTTGCAGGTCGGGGATCCGATGGCGGAAACGATCGACATCGGCCCGATGGCGCGGGCCGACCTGCGCGACACGCTGCACGACCAGGTGCTTCGCACCCTTCAGCAAGGTGGGCGCCTGATCACGGGCGGCCGGCCGCTCGACGGGCCCGGCTTCTATTATGCGCCGACGGTAATCGGGGACGTGGAGCCCGAGATGACGGCTTTTCAGGAGGAGCTCTTTGGCCCCGTCGCGGCGGTGAGTGTCGTCCACGACGAGGATGAGGCGATCTACTTCGCGAACCAATCCCGTTTTGGACTCGGGGGGACGGTGTTTACCCGCGACCGCGCGCGTGGCGAGATGCTCGCGCGCCAGCTCCATGCCGGCAGCACTTTTGTCAACGCGATGGTCCGCAGCGACCCGCGCTTGCCCTTCGGTGGCGTCCGGGAAAGCGGCATCGGGCGCGAGTTATCGCATTTCGGGATGCGGGAGTTCGTGAACATTAAAACGGTCTGGGTGGAGTAGCTTCCGAATGGAGTTCGGAAGCGATTAAAGGAGGAAGAAGTTTGAGGTTCAAGGAATTGAGGTTGGATCCATGTACTTCCTTGAACCTTAAACCTGAAACGTTGAACCTGAAACCCCCATGCCTACTTCGACATCATCCAAACCCCGCGTCGTGATCGTTGGCGCCGGCTTTGGCGGCATCACGCTTGCCCGGGCGCTCCGCAAGGCTCCGGTGGAGGTGCTCCTCATCGACAAACACAACTACCACACGTTCCAACCGCTCCTGTACCAGGTCGCGACGGCCGGGCTGGAGGCCGAGGAGATCGCCCATGCGGTCCGCGGCATGTTCCATCGACAGAGCAACTTCGCGTTTCGGATGGATACCGTGGCTGGCGTCGATCTCGCCGAGAAACGGATCCTGTTCGCGGATGGCGCCGAGGTTTCGTACGACTATCTGGTACTCGCAGCCGGCGCGGTTACCCACTATTTTGGCGTCGAAGGGGCGGAGGCGTGTGGGTTTTCACTGAAGAGTCTGCCGGAGGCGATCCGTCTGCGCTCGCACATCATCGGGATGTTCGAACGGGTGAGTGAGCATCCGGAGTTGATCGACGACGGGGCGCTATCGCTGGTCGTGGTGGGCGGTGGGCCCACGGGCGTGGAGATGGCCGGCGCGCTGTACGAACTGGCTTGCAAGGTGCTGGCGCGCGATTTCCCAGCCCTCGCCATGCAGCGGGTCTCGATTCGGTTGATCGAGGCTTCGAATCGTCTTCTGGCGCCGTTTCATCCGGTTTCCCAGGCGCACGCCCTCAAGGCACTGCGAAAGCGCGGGGTGGATGTGATGCTAGATCGGCAAGTAGTGAAGGTGACGGAGACGCGCGTTCATCTGAACGATGGCACGGTCCTTCCGGCGCACACGCTGGTGTGGGCCGCCGGCGTGCAGGCCAATCCTCTGGCCGGCGCCCTCGGGCTAGAGCTGACGCGCGGCGGGCGTCTGGCCGTCAAGCCGGATCTCAGCGTGCCGGGGCATCCCGAGGTGTTCGCGATCGGAGACCTGGCCGGTAGCAAAGAGGCCTCCGGAACGCTACATCCCCAGCTGGCTCCTGTGGCCATGCAGGGAGCCCAACACGTGGCCCGGACAATCCGGACGCGACTTGATGGTCGTCCATCTTCCCCGTTTGTGTATACCGATCGCGGCATCATGGCGACGATCGGGCGGAATGCGGCGGTAGCCGAGTTGTGGGGAGGGATCCGGACCCGCGGCTTTCTGGCCTGGGTGATGTGGCTCGTGCTCCATCTCATGCAACTCGTGGGCTTCCGAAACAAGCTGCAAGTGCTCATCAACTGGGCTTGGAACTACGTCACGTACGACCGCAGCGCGCGGCTGATTCTGCCGATTCGTGCAGAGTCTGAATCGAATGAGCCGTTACGCGGTGCACGTTGAACGTTGCACGGTGGATGCCTACTGGTGAAAGTAGGTTATCCAGATTGCGCCTGCTACGGGCGCTGTGCAACGTTCAACGTGGTACGTTCAACGCGTTTTTGGTGTTACTTCATCAGCAGCATCTGCCGGATCTGGCTGAAGGAGCCGGCTTCGATCTTGTAGAAGTAGGCGCCGCTGGGCAGATTGTGCGATTGGAACTGCACTTCATGTGTGCCGGCGGCAAGGGTACCGTCGACGAGCACGGCCACTTCCCGTCCGAGGAGGTCGTACACCGCGAGGCGGGTATTGGCCTGCTCGGGGAGCCCGAAGACGATGGAGGTCGTCGGGTTGAAGGGGTTCGGGTAGTTCTGGCCGAGGGAGAAGGTAGTGGGCAGGTCGGCTGCGAGTCGTTCCATGGCCGGCGTGTCGAGGGTCAGCTCGCCGGCCGAGCCTGTGGCGCCGTTGATCGCATCGACGCGTCCCCAACCGAAGAAGGTATCGTTGCCCGGGTTGTCGCCGAGTTTATCCGCCCGGTTTTTCAACAGGTTACGGAGTCCATCGACAGAGGCGTTGGGGTTCTGGCTTTTCAGGAGCGCGGCGACGCCGGCGGCATGCGGCGCTGCCATGCTCGTTCCACCGGCCCATCCCCAACCGTCAGCGATGGTGCTGAAGACGAGGTCGAACACCCAGCAGGGACGAACGAGTCCGCCGACGAGGCAGTTTTCGTTACCCGGGTAGAGCGCGTCGCCGCCGGGGCCAGCGAAGTCGATGCTCTTGGCACCGTAGTTCGTGTAGCTCGTCGGGATGTCGAGTGAGGTTGGTGCACCGAGCGCCCAGCCGATTGGGGCCGTGGCAGAGATCGAAAGCACGTCCTTGGCGTCGGACGGCAGGTGGATGTAGCCGGATTCGAGGTCGGTGGCCTGGTTGCCGGCGCTCGCGATCACAAGCACGCCGTGGGCGCGGGCGTAGGCGGTGGCGACTTCGACAGCGGCTTTGACCTCCTTCTGCTCGCCGTCGAACTGGCCGGCTTTCGGGAGAAGGGCTCCGAGGCTCATGTTGATGATGTCCGCGCCCTGGTCCGCGGCGTATACGATGCCGGCGATGACGCCGTCAAACGAGCCACTGCCCGTAACTTCGGAGAGTACTTTTACCGCGATCAGTTTCGCCTCGGGGGCCACGCCTATCGTTCCGAATCCATTGTCGGCCGCGAGGACGGTGCCGGCGACGTGCGTGCCGTGGTTAAAATAGAAACCGGGTTGGACGCAAACGGCTTCGCCGGGGACGAAAGAAGCGCTTTTTCCGAGCATCAGATTGGGGGCAATGTCCGGGTGGTCGCAATCGACACCGCTGTCGAGGACCGCGACCGTCACGCCTTTTCCGCGGGCGCCCTTGTTCCAGGCCTCAACGGCATCGACGGCGTCATGACCCCACTGGAGGTCGAAGAACGGGTCGTCGTCCCCGCTGGCCGGCGGATTGCCAAAGGCTTCCGTCAAAACCGCCTCGCGCTCGATCGGGTTAATTTGCTGGATACTCGGGTTGTCGGTCAAGAAGCTGACGGCCGCGTTCTTCGAAATGTCCAACACAAAATTGGCGGATTGGGATCGCGCCACGACCATGTTGAGCTGTGGGATGGTGCGGGTGACCTCGCCACCGGCCGCGTCGACGCCGGCCGCCGCCGCGCTGAGTTGCCCGGCCTTGGCGACCACGAGATAGCTGGACTGCGCAAACGCGCTGGAAACGACAAACGGCGCCAGAAGCACCGCAAGCATTGTCAGAGAGAGGAATTGTCTTACCGATGGTTTCATATCGCTACCGAGGGTTTGTGAAGTGAATATGAACGCATTCAGAACCCTGGTAGTTGAGGAGAAGTTGCACCTGCAAAAAACGTTTCACGTTGAACGTTGCACGTTGGATACCTACTGGTGAACGTAGGTAATCCGGAATGCGCCTGTTGCCGCGCGTTGTGCAACGTTCAACGTGGTACGTTCAACGCGTTATAGGTTTTACTTCATCAGCAGCATCTGCCGGATCTGGCTGAAGGAGCCGGCTTCGATCTTGTAGAAGTAGGCGCCGCTGGGCAGGTTGTGGGCCTGGAACTGGACTTCGTGGGTGCCGGCGGTGAGGGCGCCGTCGACGAGTACGGCCACTTCACGTCCGAGTAGGTCGTACACCGCGAGGCGGGTATTGGCCTGCTCGGGGAGCCCGAAGACGATGGAGGTCGTCGGGTTGAAGGGGTTCGGGTAGTTCTGGCCGAGGGAGAAGGTAGTGGGCAGATCGGCTGCGAGTCGTTCCATGGCCGGCGTATCGAGGGTCAGTTCGCCGGCGGAACCGGTGATGCCCTGGATGGCGTCCACGCGTCCCCAACCGAAGAAGGTATCGTTGCCCGGGTTATCGCCGAGTTTATCCGACCAGTTCTTCATCATATCCCGGACGCGGTAGATATCCGCATTCGGGTATTTCCCGCGGATGATCGCGGCAACGCCGGCGGCATGCGGCGCGGCCATGCTCGTTCCACCGGCCCATCCCCAGCCATCGGCGATGGTGCTGAAGACGAGGTCGAATACCCAGCAGGGACGGACGAGCCCGCCCACGAGGCAGTCTTCGTTACCCGGGTAGAGCGCGTCGCCGCCGGGGCCAGCGAAGTCGATGCTCTTGGCGCCGTAGTTTGTGTAGCTCGTCGGGATGTCCAGGTTCGTAGACGAGTCGAGCGCCCAGCCAATGGGCGTGGTGGCGGAGATAGAGAGCACATCATTCGCATCGGACGGCAGGTGGATGTAGCCGGCCTCCAGGTTGGTGCCTTCGTTCCCCGCGGAGGCGATCACGAGCACATCATGGGCGCGGGCGTAGGCCGTAGCCACCTCCAGCGCGGCGCGGACTTCCTTCTGCGCGCCGTCGAACTGGCCGGCTTTCGGGAAGAGGGCGCCGAGGCTCATGTTGATGACGTCCGCGCCCTGGTCGACGGCGTGGACGATGCCGGCGATGACGCCATCGAACGAGCCGCTGCCGGTGAACTCGGAGAGCACCTTCACCGCGATCAGCTTCGCCTCGGGGGCGACGCCGATCGTGCCGAAGCCGTTGTCGGCCGCGAGCACGGTGCCGGCGACGTGGGTGCCGTGGTTAAAAAATAGGCCGGGCTGAACGCAGACCGCTTCACCGGACACGAATGAGGCGCTTTTGGCCAGCATGAGGTTGGGTGCGATGTCGGGATGGTCGCAGTCGATGCCGCTGTCGAGCACCGCGACCGTGACGCCCTGGCCGCGGGCGCCTTTGTCCCAGGCCTCGACGGCATCTACGGCGTCATGGCCCCACTGGAGGTCGAAGAAGAAATCGTCGTCTCCGCTCGCCGGCGGGTTGCCGAAGGCTTCGGTGAGGGCGGCTTCGCGCTCTATCGGGTTGACCCAACGGACGGTCGGGTTGGACGTCAGGAATTCGATGGACGCGTCGCCGGAAATATCGGCGACGAACCGCTTGTTTGATGTCTTTACAGCGACCATGCCGATCTTCGACAGGTCCCGGGTGACGGTGCCGCCGGCGGCGGTGATCCGGGAGACGGCGGCCCCCATCTGGCCGTCTCGGGCGCTTACCAGGTAGCTGTCCTGGGCGCGAGCCTCCATCCCGGCGATGCCCCACGCCAGGGTAGCGGCCAGCAACGATTGCTTGAGTACTGATTTCGCTTTCATGTGGAGAATTGGATTGGTTTTGAACAAAGAAAGAGGGGCCAGCTACCTGTCGAAGCACAGCCGGTGGAAGGCAGGCTCCGGAAATGACTGTAAACCAACATAGCTGAAAGCTATAGTGCTAAGCATACTCGTTCTGGCCAAAATGTTGGGCCACAGGTGCGCCATTGACCTATGACTGCAGGCGCTTTTCTCCTGCGCCTGCTGTCCATGGCACAACAAAAAATGCCCGGCAGATAGAGTCTGCCGGGCATGTCGCATGAGCCGGGGGGAGAGGGCCTCGACTACAGGTTGACGTAGATCGGTTGTTCTTCGTGGATCGGTTCGGCCGCCGTGGTCGCGGGGCGCGTCTCTTCGACACGTTCGAGCACGGTGCGGTAGTGCGGCATGGCCGGTTCGAGCGTGGCGGGCGCTTCGAGGGCCTGTTCGGCATTGGCGCTGCGGCTGAGCATGATCCATCCGGCGACGCCGGCGATGGTCGATGCGAGCAGGATGCCCAGTTTGGCGCTGTCGATCATCGCGGCTTCGGTGAAGGCCAGGTTGGAGACGAAGAGCGACATCGTGAAGCCGATACCGGCCAGCAGGCTCACCCCGTAGAACTGCGACCAGGTGGTGCCAGAGGGCATTTCAGCAAGCCCGAGCCGGATGGACAGCCAGGAGAAGAGCGTCACGCCGATCTGCTTGCCCAGGAAGAGGCCCACGATGACGCCGATTGTGACGTGGCTCGTGAGGGCCGCTGTGATGTCGGTACCCACGAACCGGACGCCGGCGTTGGCAAAGGCAAAGACGGGCATGATCAGGAAGGCCACCCAGCCATGGAGGGCATGCTCCATGCGGACCAGCGGCGAGCTGACTTCCTTGCAGGCATGCTCGAGTTCGTGGACGACTTCTTCCTGGCCGTGTTTGAGTTCCTTCTGGTTCGGTTCGCTCATACCCATGTACTTGTACGCCAGGTCGCGGCTGGCGGCCATGAAGGCGTAAGCGCCCATCTTTCGGGTGGATGGGATGGTGAGGGCCAACAACACGCCCGAGATCGTGGCATGAACGCCGCTCTGCAGGAAGGCCACCCACAGGCCGATGCCCAGTACGATATACGGCGCCGGCCGGCGGACGCCCATCCGGTTAATGGCCACGAGCGCCGCCAGGAAGCCGCCGCCAATCGCGAGGCTTGTCAGGTTCAGCTCCGCCGTGTAGAAGAAGGCGATCACAAGCACCGCGCCGAGGTCGTCTACGATGGCGAGCGCCGTCAGGAAGATTTTCAGGGCCAGCGGTACGCGCTTTCCAAGCAGGATGACGACGCCGAGGGCGAACGCGATGTCCGTCGCCATAGGGATGCCCCAGCCGCCGGCGGAAGCGGTGCCGGCGTTGAAGAGCGTGTAGAACAGGGCCGGCACGATCATCCCACCAATCGCCGCCATGATCGGCAGCGCGGCTTTTTTGGGAGAGGCCAGTTCACCCGTAAGCATTTCACGCTTGATCTCGAGGCCGACCATAAAAAAGAAGATCACCATCAGGCCGTCGTTGATCCAGTGCATCAGGTGCATGGATATCATGCTGTGGCCGATCTCAAGCGCGATGTGGGTTTCCCAGAGATGAAAGTACGCGGCCGAAAACGGCGAATTGGCCCACACAATGGCGGCTACCGCGCACAACAACAGTAAAATCCCGCCGGAGGCTTCCATCTGGATGAAGCGCTGTACCGGGAGGACAAAGGCTTTCGTGAAGAAACCGGGATTCTTGTGCGTTACCTGCATGGCGTCTTAACCTCGAGTAAATGGAGTCGATGAAGCTTGTAGAGCCTCTCGGAATGAGCGGGCGGGTCGAGTAAGCCGCTCCTCAGGCGAGGTAGCGACGACGTATCCCGCTTCTGCTGGCTATCTTGCGCCACGTGCCTTGATCGATTGAGCCCCGGGCTGGCGCTTGAGCATGGTGTTATGCCTGGCGCGGCGGGCATCACGATCCGCCGGTGGGCGGCGACGTGGGGCGGTAGCCTGTGGTGTGTTTCCTGACCGTGTGGCTCAGCGCCCGTGGGGAGGGCCGACCGACGCTGAAGCAGGCGGGGCTTCCCATTCCGCATCGTTGCTGGGGGAAGGGCGCACCTGCTAACGGATGTATCGGCGCGGAGCGGGGGGACTTAAATGGGAGGAGGGGAAGAGGGGAGAGGGTCCCGCAGAGACGCTGGGACGCGGAGGGGGGTGAACCGGGGCTATAGAGGTACTTTTTTTGGAGAGAGGATTGCGTGCTACGAAAGTGTTCGTATCTTAGTACGAAGATCTTCGTAACCTTGGGCGAATCCTTTCGGGAATATGGCATCATCCAAACCAACCGCGGCAGAGCTGGCGATCCTGCGTGTGCTCTGGAGGCAGGGTCCTTCGACGGTTCGGGCCGTGCATGAGGCGCTTCTGGCAGAGCCGGCATCGGACTACACGGCCGGCTACACGACTGTCCTCAAGCTCCTCCAGATCATGCGGAAGAAAGGGCTGGTGGTGTGTGACACGGCGAACATGGCGCACGTGTATCGGCCGGCGGTGTCGGAGGCCGAGACGCAGTCGGACCTGGTAAAGGACTTGCTGGACGGAGCATTTAACGGGTCGACCCGGGCGCTGGTGCTGCGTGCGTTATCCATGCCATCCAGCACGCCGGAGGAGCTAGTGGAGATTCGGAAGCTGATCGAGGAGCTGGAGCGGGGAGGGTAGGGAGGGGAACGGGTCTCCCGCGGAGACGCTGAGGCGCGGAGGATTGGAGGGGGTTTATAGACACGTTTAGATTGGGTAACTGGATATGATGGAGTTTCTGGCACAAATCCCCCCTGCTCTGGTCGACGGTATTGGCGCGGCGTTGCTGCATTTTATCTGGCAGGGGGCGCTGGTGGCGCTCGGGCTGGCGATTGCGCTGCGGGTGTTTCGGGGCGCTTCCGGAGAGCTCCGGTATGCGCTGTGCATTGGGGCGCTGGGGTTGATGGCGCTGTTGCCGGCGACGACGGCGGTTTCCACGTATCTGGCCTCTGCTCGGGTAGAGACCAGGGGCGCCCTGAATCCCATGGCGCCGGCCTTTGAATCTCTGCCGGAAACGTTGATGCCGGCCTCGGGGCAGACGATGGCGTCGACCGCCGCTTCGCCTGCGCCGCGCCTCTCGCGGTGGGACATCCTCCGGTTCATGGCTCTGCAGATGCACGTGCTCCTGTTTCGGCTCTGGCTCTATGCGCTCCCGGTTTTCCTTCTCCGGCTCACCCTCGGCTACCTCGGGCTCGTGCGGTTGCGGCGAAGCAGTCTGCTGCTCGCCGATCCGGGATGGATCGCGATGGTCGAAGCCCGGCGAGAGCGGATGGGGATCGCGCGGCGGGTCCGCCTGGCGACCTCCGAAGCGCTTACCCAGCCGGCGCTGATCGGCTGGCTCAAACCAATGATCATCCTACCCGCCAGCTTGCTGGCCGGAGTGCCGCCGGCGCACATCGAGGCGCTGTTGGTGCACGAGCTGGCGCACATCCGCCGGCACGACGCCCTGGTGGTCTACCTCCAGGCGCTGCTGGAAACCCTGCTGTTTTATCATCCGGCCGTCTGGTGGGTCTCGCGCCGGCTGCGGATCGAGCGGGAGTTCGCGTGCGACGAGGCGGCGGTGCGGG
>JBGSPJ010000572.1:0-5780 GCA_041738655.1 Rhodothermales bacterium
GGGTTGCTCAGCGGCTCGGCCATTGCGGCGCGGGCGCTGGCGCCTGACTGCCGGGTGGTGGGGGTCGAACCCGATGCCGGCGACGACGCCTGCCGGTCGTTCCGCACCGGTACCCTGCACACCGTCCACAACCCGGATACAATAGCCGACGGCGCGCGGACGCCCTCGCTTGGCACCCTCACTTTCCCCATCGTTCTCCAGTGTGTCGACGACATGGTATCGGTGTCGGACCGCGCCCTTGTCGACGCCATGCGGTTCATGTGGGAACGGATGAAAATCGTAGTCGAGCCCACCGGGGCGCTGGCAGCGGCGGCGCTCATGGAGGGTTTGGTGCCGGCGCGGGGCCGGCGGATCGGGGTGATTGTCAGCGGCGGGAATGTGGATCTGACCGATGCGCTCCGCCTCTTTTCCTGACGCTGTTTTCTTGGCGCTGTTTTCTTGGCGCCCTTTTCTTCTGGCCACCGATCCGGACGTGACGACCGTCCCGGCAAGCCATGTGCCCGTTCATCACTCATCCACCCCCGCGGCCAGCGGGTCGAGCGGAAGCCTCTCGCGGCGTTTAATTTGACCGTTTCCGCATTCATTTTCCAGTCTTTATGCGTGTAGGTATTATCGGGGCAGGGCCGGCAGGCATCACGGCCGCCTACCAGTTGGCGAAGAAGGGAGTCTCGGTAGACGTCTTCGAGGCCGGGCCGGCCGTTGGGGGCCTGGCGCGAACAATCGAGCGCTGGGGACAACGGATGGACCTCGGGCCGCATCGTTTCTTCAGCACGGACCGCCGGGTGAACGAGCTCTGGCTGGAAGTGGTCGGCAGCGACTACAGCATGGTCGATCGCCTGACACGTATTTATTATGACGGGCGATTCTTCAGCTACCCGCTTCGGCTGTTTAACGCGCTCAAGTTGCTCGGGCCCGTCGAGGCGATCCGATGCCTGGGCAGTTTTGCCGGGGAGCGTCTTTTCCCGATGAAACAAGACGGCTCGTTCGAGGACTGGGTGGTCCATCAATTCGGCCGGCGGCTCTTTAGCATCTTTTTTAAGTCGTATAGCGAGAAGCTGTGGGGCATCAGCTGCAAGGAACTGGATGCAGATTTCGCGTCGCAACGCATCAAAAAACTCTCCCTCGCGGACGCCATCCTCAACGCCATCAAACAGGGCCGGGGGAATAAACACAAAACGCTTGTCGATCGGTTCGCTTACCCGCATGGCGGAAGCGGAATCGTGTACGAGCGCATGGCGGAGGCCATTGTCCGCATGGGCGGCACCATTCATCTCAATCGACCCGTCTATCGCGTGGCGCCCACGGAAGGCGGGATGTGCATCGAACTGGAAGGCGGCGAGACCCTTTCGTTCGATCATGTCGTCTCCTCGATGCCCCTGACACTACTCGTCCAACGACTGCCCGATGTACCCGACACCATCAAGGACTGCGCGGCATCGCTCCGGTTTCGCAACACCACGCTTGTCTATGTGCAGGTGGAAGGTGGCAACCTGTTTCCGGACAACTGGATCTATGTGCACGATCCTTCCCTGCAATTCGGTCGGATTACCAATTTCCGAAACTGGACGCCCCACCTGTACGGCAACGAAAGCGCCACGATCCTTGCGCTCGAATACTGGAGCTACGACGACGACTCGATCTGGAAAGCGACCGACGCTGAATTGATCGCGCTCGCCACAAAAGAGCTCGGCCTGACCGGCTTGATAGGCCGGCGCGGCGTGCTCGACGGCCATGTCGTCCGCATCCGCCGGTGTTATCCGGTCTATGACCGCAACTACAAACAGTTTTTACGCCCCATCGAGCAATACCTGGAGACCATCCCGGGGCTAACGGCCATCGGACGGTACGGGGCGTTTAAGTACAACAACCAGGATCACAGCATCCTGATGGGCATCCTTGCGGCCGAGCGAATTGCAGACAAGGCGACTCATAGCCTCTGGGAAATCAACACAGACTACGATACCTATCAGGAAGGGGCATTGATCACTGAGACAGGATTACAGGCCATATGACCGACAGGGCCTCATCTTTCTGGCGATCATGTCGAAGTGTGTTGCTCGTTCTGCCGGCCCTCTTCGCACTCTCGGTCGCCGTGCGCATACCCCAGCTCCAGCAGCCGCTCCACATGGTCAACGAGTGGCTAACGGCGCACGTACTCACCACACTGACCATATGGGATACCGGTGGAATTTCAACGTATGGGTATAATCCTGTCTATACGTTTGACAATGATGCCGACCGGCATATTCAGAGCCTGACAAGTGGAATCGCGGACAAGGAAGGGAACTACTACTACGTATCGTATCCTCCCCTGACCTTTCTATTGCCGTATGCCGTGTTTTCCATGCTGGGCGTGGGACCGAGTCTCATTGCCATTAAGGTATTCTCGCTGGCGATACACGCCGTAACGGCCTGGCTTATCTACGCATTGATAGCCAGTCTGTACGGAATCCGCGTCAAAGACGGCGTATTTCCGCCAGCCTTGATCGCATGCAGTATGTACCTCTTCATGCCGATCGCTCTGAAATACCACACAAGCGTCTACTTCGCCGACATGCTTGTCCAACCGATCTGGATCGCCAGCATCTGGTTCGCATTTCAACTCTTCGAGCGCGACAAGATCGGCAGCTACCTGTATCTCGCCGGATACGGATTGACCAGTCTGCTGGCTATCTATACGGAATGGCTTGGCGTATTTTCCGCCTTCACCCTGTTTGTTCTGGCGATATTCAGACTTCGGTCGGATACCCGATACGTTCGTTTTTTACTCGTCGCCGCCGGCGGTACAATCATCGCCATAGGCTTGACTATTGCGCAATACAGCACGATCGCCGGCCTGGATAGCTTCCTCGATGCCTCGATCGAACGTTTCACCGTACGCAGTGGCGTCGATGCGAACATGGGCACGCCCATAAGTCGACCGATATACCATATCCTTATCTTTCTAAATTACTGGTATAGCTATTATCCCATTATCGGGCTTGTTGCCTTTTTATTTCTATTCTGCATTGCCACTTACCGAGGAGGCCAGTTAACTCGAAAAGACAAACATCTTTTCATGATCATCGCGTTAGGTGTGCCCGTCCTGCTTCATCATATCATCTTTTTCGATTTCTCGTTTGAGCATGAGTTCTCGCAACTCAAAGCCGGCGTTTTATTCTGCTATCTTAGCGCGGCCCTTTATCATCGCGGACGCTTCTCTGTGATGCCGGGGCTCCATCGATTCTACAATGGCATGGTCACTGGAATCGCGTTATTTATGCTTATCCTCTCCGTATACAACTATTACCAACTTCTAGAAACGAAGGACCCGCGCCTTCAGTTGGAAACAGCCATCATGGTGAACAACACATCCTCAAAAAACGAAACACTCTATTTTACCGGAGTAGATCGGGCCACGCGCCTCGTAGCCTATCGCGAGGATTACAAAGTCGTTTCCGCCCATGTAAATTATTATGCCGGAAGAAATATACACTTTGCGACAGACTCACTGGCCATCATCGACCACATGAAACGATTCAACGTAGACAACGCGGTTGTCTACACCGTTTCGAAGGATGATTCCATACTCACCATACGTCGCCTATCCAGCAGGGATATTCACTAGATCTTTCGCATGGAATCGACAGGTGCCCCATCGCTTCGTAACGCCAGCCGCCACTCGTTCCCTAGGCGGGGTATCCTCCTTTTGGGCCTCTTCGCCTGCAGTGTACTCATACGCTGGCCGAACCTCGATCGCCCGCTGTCTTACGACTACGAGTGGGTGACGGCGCACACGTTGATGACGCTCGACATCTGGGAAGCCGGCGGGCCGGCGTCCAGCCACTTCGCGCCGATATACACCTACGACTACCCCGCGGACCGGCACATCCGCAGCCTGACCAGCGGCATTGCCGACGCGGACGGGCGATATTACTACGTTTCTTATCCGCCGTTCGCTTTCCTGCTCCCGTATCTGGTTTTTTTGCTGCCCGGCCTCGCACCGAGCGTGTTGTCGCTCCAGCTCTTCAACCTGGTCATGCATGCCATCACGGCCTTCCTGTTGTATGGCCTGATCACCTCGCGACGCGAGCAAGGGACCCCTTCCGAGATCGACTGGCCGGCGTTGGCCGGTTTTTCCGTTTACGTCTTCTCCGGCCCCACCCTCTGGTTTCATGCCAACGTCTACTTCAGCGACATACTCGTGCAGCCCTTTTTTATCGCCACCCTGCTGGGTGTCATGCGGTACACCAAACGGGGCCAGGGGCGCTGGCTTATTTTTGCCGGCGCCTTCCTGATGACCTACACGGAGTGGCTCGGCGTCTTTCTGGCGGCGAGTCTGATGGCTTTCACGATCCTTTACCGACGTCGAGAGGCGGCGTGGTGGATCGCGACAGGAATCGCCGCCGCAGGGAGCGTCCTGGCTCTTACGCTGACGTTTTTTCAGTACGCGAGCATCGCCGGCCCGGAGGTGTTTGTGGAGGCCTCTATCGCCCGCTTCGCGGTACGGAGTGGACAAGATCAGCACCTGCTGACCACGGCGGCACCCTACGCCAAGCTCGCGTTGGATTACGCCCGAGCCTATTTCCCCCAGGCCGTCCTCCTGCTCCTGCTCGGCATGGCCTCGTTGATCGCCCGGCGCGCGGCTTGCGAGCCTCGACAGGGTTGGTTTGCTGCCCCTCTCGCCATCGCGAGTCTGGCCGTCGCCCTACACCATCTTGTTTTTTTTGAGTTTACGACGATTCACGAGTTCGCCCTGCTCAAGACAGCGGTACCGATCGGCCTCGGCGTGGCGGCCCTGATGGATCGCCTGGTGGCCGGCGATCGGCTGCAAGAGACGCGTTTTTTGACCCGTTTCGGCCTGGCGTGTACGGTTGTCCTGCTTGGCTTATCCGTCTACTTCTATTTCAGCCATATCACGCGAGAAAACCTGAATTCCTACCAGAAGGTCGGCCTGGCCATCCGCACAGAGGCCGCCTCGGAGGAGACCGTATTCTTGCTCGAAAGCCGTACCCTCTCGGGTATCACCATCCAGGCCCCGGAGCATGTCGTCGTGGCCCCGCAGGTTCTTTATTATGCCGGGCGCGATATTCAAGTCGTAGCATCCATCGAGGAGGCCGAACGCCACCTCGCCACGTACGACAAACCGCGGGGCGTCGTTTTTTCGTTTGATGCCGGCCGCCAGGTAACGGCCGTGCAACGGATCGCGCGTTCCAACGACTCGACACCGGATTAACGCCTGCCTCCCACCCTCCTGACCGTGCCCTCCACCCTCTCCGCCTACCTCGACCTCCTCGTCCGCCGCTTCGAGCAGCCGGACTTTATCCCGTCGGACCCCATCTCGATCCCCCACGCCTTCGACGACCCGCGCGACCAGGAAATCGCAGGCCTCTTCGCGGCGCTCCTGGCCTGGGGGCAACGCGGGACGGTCCTCCGGAAGATGGACGAATTGTGCCGGCGGATGGGGTACCGGCCGCACGACTTTATCCGCCACTACACCCCCGAGCGCGACGCCGAGCACCTGGCCGGCTTCAAACACCGCACCTTCCAGCCGGCGGACGCGCGCTGGCTTGTCGAGGCCCTCTCCGCCGTGCTGCATCGATTTGGCAGTGTGGAGGCGATCTTCCTCGCCCACCTCCCGCCGGACGCGCCCCACATCGGGCCGGCCATACAGGGCTTTAGCGATACCCTCCTCACCGTCCTCCCCGATACCCCCGCACGGCTCGCGAAACACCTCGCCCGGCCGGCGTCCGGCAGCGCCTGCAAGCGGCTGGCTATGTACGCCCGCTGGATGGTGCGGC
>JBGSPJ010000587.1:0-1603 GCA_041738655.1 Rhodothermales bacterium
ACGCCGGCCACCTCCGCGCGTTCGCGCAGGGCACGGACGCGCGCCTCCGGAAAGGGCTCACTCGACTGCACACGGGCCACGACCTCCGCGAACTGGATGCGATGCGGTTCGTAGCCGGCCGTCCGCAACCAGTCCACCGCATCCCCCTCCGTCACCCCATCGACAAACATTACCGACAGCTTCCCACCCTCGATCACAATCTCGTCCGGGATGGCAAATGAGGCCTCCTGCGCCCGTGCGGGAATCGTAGCAAGGCAGAGCAGCATCAGGAGCAGGCGGTTCATGGCGGTTCGATTCAGGTGGATCGGGTGCGCGCGCGCTGCGCGACAGGGACTGATTCGTCGACTTCCTCCTCGGCCGGCAGCGCCACCCGGCCGGCGACAGGGGTTGCAACCGATGTCTGGGTCTGTTGGGTCTCCTGGTGGGTCGCGATCAGGGTCGTCACGCGTTCGGTTAGTTCTTCCAGCTCCCGGTGTTTTTTCTGACGCCAGACCCGGTCGTAATACGTGATGGCTGGTATAGCAATCATCGCCAGCAACACAAAGGCGATCGATCCGATCAGCACCGAACCTGCGATGGCACCTGCAATGGGGGCCAGCAGGGCGGCGGCGGCGAGGCCGTACCCGATGCCCTCGGCACGGTTGCTCCCGAGAGCTACGCGTTGTCCGATCCGGACATGCACCCGTTCCCCCTTGGGCCGCATCTGCACCCGGGTTTCGATCCCCCACATACTCAAGTGTTTCCACTCCAGCGATCGCCCCACCTGCTCCACCGTCCCTGTCCCGTACACTCCACCGCCCATCATGCTGCCCAGATCGGAATCAAAGCGGGAACGCAGGTAGGCGACCACCTCTTCAGACGCTTCGGGTGTCAGCGCACCGGGAACCCATTGCTCGACATGGATATGCGTGGCCGTCGTGCTCGTACTTTTGCCGAGCAGCGAAGGTCCGAGTTTTTCCATCTCGCCGGCAGCCTGCCGCAGGTGCTCCGCACTCAAGCCGGCTTCCTCGGCGATGGCTTCAAGTTCGGCGAGGGTCAGGCCCGTGCTCCGTTCGTTCGTCCGGGCCGTGTGCGCCTGTAGTTCGGCCGCGCGCTCGAGCAGGGCGGCCATTTCTTCTTCCGAATAGGTGCGTTCGCTCATACAGAGACTATGGGAGAGGTTTTTTACCCCTACGCCGGCGCCAACGACAGGTTGCCAGCCGGCGGGCTTATAACGATTTACTCATCGCGATCCGCACCCAGCCGGCCAGCACGTGGCCCCGCTCGGCTTCGAGAACGGCGCGGAGGTCGCTCGACAGCTGCTCTTCAGTCAGTTCGCGAAAGCCCAACCGTGCGTAATACGGTCCGTTCCAGGGGATGTCGCGGAATGTGGTGAGCGTAAGACGGCTGTAGCCTTCCTCCTTCGCCCACGTGCCCACGCGTTCGATGAGCGCCCGCCCGATGCCCCGCCGGCCATACGCGGGCAGCACATCGACCTCGCTCAAAAACGCCATATCCCCCACAATATCCGCCAGTGCGAACCCGACGATCTGCCGCCCGGGCACGGCCGCCGCCCAGAGCCGGCCCGCCCGTATCCCCTGGTGGAGGACGGCGTACGGCAGAC
>JBGSPJ010000588.1:0-7751 GCA_041738655.1 Rhodothermales bacterium
GGGCTTCGACATCGCCGAGGCGGGCCGTGGAAAATGCGCGGGCCTCGGCGGCGAATTCCTCGAGCGGGTGGCCGGAGACGTAGAAGCCGATCAGTTCGCGTTCGGATTTGAGCTGGCGCGAGCGAGGCCAGACCTCCACGATGGGCAGGTTCGGCGCCATCGTGAAGGCGTTGCCGGTAGTTTCGCCGAAGAGCGAGCTCTGGCCGGCGGCGAGGTCTGCCTGTACGCGCTGGGCAAACTTCATCGCCGGCCCGATGGCCTCCACAAGCTGTGCGCGGTGGCCCTCCAGGTCGTCCAGGGCGCCGGCCTCGGCCAGGCACTCCAGCGTCTTTTTCCCCACGACCCGCATGTCCATGTCCTTCACCAACTCGAACACCGAGCGGTAGGGCTGCTCGGGGTCTCGGGCGGCGACGATGGATTCGATGGCGGCCATGCCGGCGCCCTTGATGGCGCCCATGCCGATCCGGATCTTGCCGGTCTCGACCGTGAAGTGGGCCTGGCTACGGTTGACGGAAGGCGGCAGGAGGTCCAGGTTCAGCCGGCGGGCTTCCTCGAGCATCACAGCCAGCTTCTTGTTATCCCCCATTTCGTTCGTCATTGCGGCGGCCATGTACTCGGGCGCGTAGTTCGCCTTGAGGTAGGCCGTCTGGTAGGCGACGAGTGAGTAGGCGGCGGAGTGGCTCTTGTTGAAGCCGTAGCCGGCGAACTTGGCCATCAGGTCGAAGACCTCGTTCGCCGTCGCCGGCGGGATCCCTTTGCCCTGCGACCCCTCGACAAAGATCTGGCGCTGGGTGTCCATCTCCGACTGCTTTTTCTTACCCATCGCGCGCCGGAGGATGTCCGCCTGGCCGAGCGAGTAGCCGGCCATGACCTGCGCCATCTGCATGACCTGCTCCTGGTAGATCGGGATGCCGAAGGTCGGACGGAGGATCTCCTCCAGCACCGGGTGCGGGTAACTCACCGCCTCGCGGCCGTGTTTGCGGTCAATGTAGTTCGGGATGAGGTCCATCGGGCCCGGCCGATAGAGTGCGTTCATGGCGATGAGGTCGTCGATGCCGGTCGGCTTCAACTTCCGCATCCACTCGCGCATGCCCTCGGACTCAAACTGGAAGATGGCGACCGTATCGCCACGTTTAAACAGGTCGTACGTCGCGGCGTCATCAAGGGGGATGGCGTCGATGTCGATCGTTTCGCCCCGGTTCTCCCGGATGAGTGTGAGGGCGTCGTTGATGATGGTGAGGGTCTTCAGCCCGAGGAAGTCCATCTTCAACAGACCAAAGGCCTCGATCCACTTGCCGTCGTACTGGGTGGTTACGACCTCGTCGCCTTTGCTTTTGGCGACCGAGACCGGCACGTAATCGCTCACGTTACCCGGCGCGATGATGACGCCGGCGGCGTGGACGCCGGTATGCCGCGCCGAGCCCTCGAGGACCGATGCGTAGTGCATCAGGTTGCGGATCTGCGGGTTCGGGTCCTTGAGCAGCTGCTTGAATTCCGGGACCGACGCGAGCGCGTATTCGAGATCGACCTTGGGGCCTTCCGGGATCATCTTCGCGATCCGATCGGCCTCGGTGAGCGGGATGCCGAGCACACGGGAGACGTCGCGGATGACGGAACGGGCGCCCATGGTCCCGAACGTGATGATCTGGCAGACGTTTTCTCGGCCGTACTTCTGGACGACGTAGTCGATCACGAGCCCGCGCCCGCGGTCGTCGAAGTCGATGTCGATGTCCGGCATCGAGACGCGCTCCGGGTTGAGGAAGCGTTCGAAGAGGAGATCGTAGGCGAGGGGGTCGATGTTGGTGATGCCGAGGCAGTAGGCGACGGCGCTGCCGGCGGCCGACCCGCGCCCTGGCCCGACGCTGACGCCGAGCGTGCGTGCGGCGGTCGTGAAGTCCTGCACGATGAGGAAGTAGCCGGCGTACCCCATCGTCTTGATCACGCCCAGTTCGAAGTTCAGGCGGTCGACGATATCCTGGCTGAGGGGCTGGTACCGGTGCACCGCGCGTTCGAACGTGAGGTGCATCAGGTAAGCGTCCATGTCGTTGCCGAACGCCTCCGGGATCGGGTAATGCGGCATGAGCAGGTTGCCCATGGGCAGCTCGAACGAGCAGGAATCGACGATCAGCCGGGTGTTGTTGAGTGCGCTTTCCCGCTGGATCGGCGTCAGCCCTTTGAGCGACCCCAGCATGTCCTCGGTGCTCTTGAGGTAGAACTGGTTGTTTTCGAACCGCATCCGGTTCGGGTCGTTGAGGTCTTTACCCGTTTGCAGGCAGAGGAGGACGTCCTGCGCCTCGGCATCCACCTGTTCGACGTAGTGGACGTCGTTCGTGGCGACGATCTTGACGTTGTACTGCTCGGCCCAGCGGAGGAGCACCTCGTTACAGCGGTGCTGGTCCGGGATTCCGTGGTCCTGGATCTCGATATAGTAGTGCTCGCCGAAGATCTCCAGATACCGCTCGAACACGAGCCGGCCGGCCTCCTCGCCCCGGTTCAGGATGGTCTGGAGCACCTCGCCCTGCAGGCAGCAGGTGGTGGCGACGAGTCCTCCCGAGAGCCGCTTCAGCGTCTCGAGGTCGATCCGCGGCTTATAGTAGTATCCGTCTGAATAGGAGAGGGAGGAGAGTTTGATCAGGTTCTGGTAGCCCTCGGCGTTGCGGGCGAGGAGCACCTGGTGGTAGCGCGTCTTGTCCGTCCGATCCTGCATGCCGCTCGGGGCGATGTAGAACTCGCACCCGAGAATGGGCTGGACGCCGGCCTTTTTGGCGGCCGTGAAGAATTCGGGGACGCCGTACAGGTTGCCGTGATCCGTGATGGCGAGGGCCGTCTGGCCGAACTCGGCCGCGCGGGCAACCATCGTCTTGATTTGCGCCGCACCGTCCAACAGGGAATACTGGGTGTGGCAGTGGAGATGGCTAAAATCACACGTATGCATCCCGGATCGACGACGTTGGAACGGGTAAGAGGCCTGGCTGGAGTGGCCAGAAGGAGACATGCCGCACGCTGACTGGACTGGCGGATCACGTCGCCGGCGCGGCACCCGAAAGGAACGGAAATTCCCGCCCCCGAGCAATGGCTGTGGATAACTGACTTCGAGATGCCGGCTCTCCCTTTACTCTTTCTTCTAACCACTTTATCTTCGGGCATTCGCTCTGCTGTCGCGCTTATCCGATCTCGACCGATGGCTATTCCCGCCGAAGTGTCCGAACTCCTCCATGCGTGGGCAGGCGGAGATCGCGCCGTGCTGAATGCGCTGGTGCCGACGGTCTATGAAGAACTGACACGTATCGCCCGGGCACGGCTTCGCGGAGAGCGCGCCAACCATACATTGAATACCCTGGGCCTGGTGCACGAGGCGTACGAGCGTCTCGCTGCCCTGAAACAGGTCGACTGGCAGGGCAGTGCCCACTTCTACGCCACGGCGACGCAGATCATGCGTCACATCCTTGTGGACCATGCCCGCGCACGCGACGCCGGCAAACGCGGCCGCCGCCGCGTCCACATTCCCATCGACGACGACCTTCCGATCAGCGATGACACAGCGACACTTATCCTGGAACTCGAAGACGCCCTGACGCGCCTCCGCGGCATCAACGAACGATGGGAAAAGGTCGTGTCGTACCGATTTTTTGGTGGCCTCACCATCGAGGAAACGGCGCGGGAACTTGGGGTCTCGGTGCCCACGGCTAACCGCGACTGGCACCTCGCGCGTGCGTGGCTCAACCGGGCGATGAAGGATGTGCCCCCAATTGCCGAGGACCATGCGCTCGACGGGGCCGGATGATGGAGGAAAACGAACACCGCGTACTCGAATGGCTCGCCCGGGCGCTGGAAGTCCCAGCCGCCGAGCGTTTGCGTTTTCTGGCCTCGGCATGCGACGATGACAACATCCGTTCGCGCGTAGAGGCGATGCTGCGTGAGGCCCCATCACCGGGTGCCTTCGACGACCTCGTCGCGCGGTTGGAAGATGGACCAGATCGCCCGCTTCAGGTCTTCCGCAACCATACGATCGAGAAGTACGAGCTGCGGGACTGCCTCGGTGCTGGCGGAATGGGGGTGGTGTTCCGCGCCTTCGACCTTCGCCTGAAGCGCGTCGTGGCGCTGAAGTTTCTCCGAGACGACCTTACGGCCAACCCGGAGGCGAAGGCCAGGCTCCTGGTGGAGGCCCAGGCGGCGGCCGGCCTCGAACATCCCAACATCTGCACGATCTACGAAGTAGGGGAGACGGCCGAAGGTCAGCTTTATTTCGCCATGCCCTGTTACGAAGGTGAAACCCTGCGGGCGAAGATAGAACGTGGGCCTATGCCTGTAGCAGAAGCTGTGCGCTATGTTCGGCAAGTCGCGGCCGGCCTTGAACGCGCGCACGCGGCAGGGATCGTTCATCGAGACATCAAACCGGCCAATCTCCTCGTCACGCCAGACGACGTAGTCAAGATTCTCGATTTCGGGGTGGCCAAACGTTCGGAAGATCAGCTCACGGCCGCCGGCTCGCGTCTCGGCACGCTGGCCTATATGAGCCCCGAGCAACTCCGCGGCGAGGAAGTCGATCATCGGGCGGACATCTGGGCACTGGGCGTTGTATTGTTCGAACTGCTAGCAGGCGAGCGCCCATTCCGGGGCGAATATGAGTATGCATTGATGTATGCGCTGCTTAATCAAGATCCTGTCTCGCTCCAGTCCCTGAATCTTGGGCTTGAGGATTACCTGGATGCGACGATCATGCGGGCCCTGCAGAAGACGGCAGGGGATCGATGGCCAAGCGCGACGGCGTTTATTGAGTCGCTGAATCGAGTAGATGCGGCTCCTGAAGGGCGCGTAGCGGTGGCGCCAACCCGATTCGCAGTCGATCGGCCAGTCTCTGAAGAAGGTGAGCGCAGACAGGCCGTGATCCTTGCGTCGAGTATCACTGGATACTTCGACCTGGCGGAGGAGCTGCCTTCGGATCGGTTAAACGCTTTACTCTCTGCCTTCGAACGCGACGTGGAACGGGTTGCCGCAGATCATGGCGGGGTGATCTATCGTTTCTCTGGAGAAGATATGATCATTCTGTTCGGCGTGCCGGAGGGCCATGAGGACGACGGCATGCGCGCAGCGCGCACCGCGAAGGCGCTGCATGCGACGGCGGGCCAGCAATCGCTCGCCCTCCAATCGGCTATTTCCAGCGGCACCCTCATTGCCAGGGCATCGTCTACCGAGCGTCTGCCTTTCGAGGTCACCGGGCCGATGCTCGGGCTTGCCCGACGCATGGTTACTCTTGGAGACGAAGGGCACATTGTCGTCGATGGTGAAACGGCACGGCTTATTCGTCCTCGTTTCGATGTGACGGAAAGGGGCACGGTATCTGGCAGCAAAGGGGGGCTGTACCTGTGTTTCTGATAAAAGCTGAACGCGTTACACAGGAGGATCTGGAGCGTGACCTCCAGCTGACGGCGTTCACGGGCCGGCAGCGTGAGATGGACACGATCTTGCGGAGTTTCGAACGGGTGTGCGGCGGCGAAGGACAGTTTGTGACATTAAATGGTGAGGCCGGCCTGGGAAAAAGCCGGCTGCTTTTTGAATTCAGGGCCGGGCTCGATGCCGAAGAGGTCGCGCTGCTCATCGGGCGTTGCCAGTCGTATGGCAGCCGGACGCCTTACCTCCCGTTTGTCGACATACTCCGCATGGCTGTTGGCATCGATGTTCTCAAGGCCGCCGATGTGGAGGTGGATCGTGTAGTGACTTCTATTCGGACACTCGGGGAGGTCCTCGAACCACTGATGCCCGTCTATCTGCGCCTTCTGGGGCTGGAGCATCCCGATTTTCCGGTACCGGCGTTTCTGGAGGGCGAACAGCTGCATCGTGCCGTGATGGAGAGCGTGGCGGCACTTATGATCACCATGGCTGCGAGCCGGCCACTCGTGGTGGTGCTTGAGGACTGGCACTGGGCCGACGAGGGGTCCCGCAATGCACTCGCACACGTGGTGGACCTACTCGCCTCTCACCGCATCCTCTTGATGCTCAGTTACCGCCCCACGTTTATGCCAGACTGGGGGCACCCCGAGGGATTAGTTCCGATTCGCCTTCGACCGCTCGAGGCGCAGGAGATTGAGGCAATGATTTTGTCACTGCTGGGTGTGGAGCAAGTGCCGAAACATATTGCTTCCTTATTGATGGGGCGTACCGAGGGCAATCCATTTTTTCTGGAGGAATTGTTAAATACGTTACTCGAACAACAGGTTCTTCTGGTAATCGATGGCAGATTGGAGGCAGCGGGTGAAATCGACCATTCCGCTGTGCCGGCAACCGTTCAGGCCGTCCTCCGCACACAGATAGAACGGCTGTCGGAGGATGCGAGAAGCTTGCTACTAGCAGCATCGGTCGCAGGTCGCATGTTTACGCGTGCTCTTCTAGAGCGGATTCTGCCCGATCTAAAGCACCTTGATGCACTACTCAACGGTATTCGCAATACGGGCCTCATACAACAAACGAGAATTCTTCCCGAGGTTGAATACCGCTTCAAGCATGCACTGGTGCAGGATGTCGCTTACGAATCCCTTTTGTCGCACCAAAAAAAGCGATTACACGGCGCCTTTGGAGATGCAATAGAGGCTTTGTATCCTGAATATGCGGAAGAGCAACCATTCGTTGTAGCACAGCATTTCGCTGAGGGAGAACGCTGGGCACAGGCCGTGCATTATGGCAAAAAAGCATACGATCGCGCCTGGCAGCTCGTCCAATACAAAGAAGCCCATGCCATAAATGAGTCGATTATTTCATGGCTCTCGTTATTGCCCTATACTTCGGATGTCTTGCGCAGCAGGATACGAGCTATTTTTGCTAAAGAAACATTATGCGAAGGCTTGTTCTTGCAGGCGGAAAGGAAGACCTGCATGGATCAACTTCAGCAGGAAATTGCTTTGTTGGATGATCCTGTATTGACCTGTGAATTGGCAATTCGGAAAGGCGATTTGCTGATTGAAGAATATAATTTTAAGGAAGCGGAAGACATTCTTGATGATGCAATAATTCTTGCAAAACAAGACGGAGCAAGACACCTATTAGGACGATCCCTAAGGAGTATTGGATGGTTGTATTGGCATACGGGCAGATACGATCAAGCGCGTCAGTCAAATTTAGAGGTGCTTGAATTGTTGCGTTCATCTGGTGCAACGGAGGAGATGGTAGGGGTGTTGATAAATTTAATATCTATCTCGATAAATGATGGTGATATTGAACGAACGGAGTACTTCTTGAATGAGGCATTTGCGAGCCTTTCGCCAGGGTTGTCGATGCAGAGATCTAGCCTTCTCTATATGAAGGGGCGGGTCGAATATCTAAGGGGAGACACTGAAGCAGCCGTGCGAACACTTGAAGAAGCGGTTGGGGTTTGGGATGCCATGTATTCTGGTGGGAAAAACGAATCTTTAAAAGGAACCTTCGTAAGGATCCCCCTTGCGCAATTATTGCTAGGACAAATAAAACTCGAGCTGGGTGACATCGAGGAAGCCGAACGCTGGTATAAAATTGCACTCCCTCTGCAACGCAAGTCTGCTATTGGAAGGCAGGATGAACTCGCTGATGTATTACTAGTGCTGGGAAATTTCTGTATGCAAATGGGGCGATATGACGAAAGCCTCACTACTGGACACTTTTCCAGGTTGACAACCACGTAACTGCAACATAAACAGTGGTTTGGTGGCCAGGTTTTTCTGGCCCATAAACCGCAAAAACATAGAAGAGAGGGCCGGAAGGCGTAGGTTTGGGTTTGCAAC
>JBGSPJ010000593.1:0-1562 GCA_041738655.1 Rhodothermales bacterium
CGGCTTCCTGATCGACCTCGCCGGTGCACCGTCCGATGCGACCTACGCCAACCAGCGCGAGTTGGCGGATACCGCCCTGGCCCTACTCAGCGCCCGCTACGACGACGAGAGCCGGCCGGCGGCCCTCAAACCCGTCCGCGACGCCCTTGCCGTGCGCAAACGCGACGCCTTGCTCGGCGCGGTGATGCACGCCATCCCAGAAGACTTCGCGAGCCGGCGGGACCCCGATCTGTTGCACGAGTACCTGCTGCTGGACGTACAGACCGGCAGCGCCGTCATCGCCTCGCGCATCCAACAGGCCATCGCCAGCGTGCAGCTGTACGTCCAGCGGTGCCTCATGAATCTCGAGCGGGGTGTCAACCCCTCCTCCATTCCACAGGACCAGTGGGCCTGGATGAAAAACTACCGGGTGTGGGAGGCAAACCGTAAGGTGTTCCTCTACCCGGAAAACTACATCGAGCCCGAGCTGCGCGACACCAAGACGCCGTTTTTTGCCGAGCTGGAGCAGGAGCTCATGCAGAGCGATATCGACGAGACGGCCGTGCAGAAGGCGTATGTGAACTACCTGGACCGCTTCCGCGAGGTCGCGACGCTCAAGATCGTGGGCAGCTACCTGCACCGGGAAACCAGCGACGACGCCGGCCCCGGCAAGGCCGCCGCGCCGGACCCGGACGAGACCTTCTACCTCATCGGGCGAACCCAGACCGATCCCACAACCTTCTACTACCGAGTGCGCGTCACCAACCGGCACGGGGAGCGCTGGCTGCCATGGAAGAAGATCGAACTGACGATCAACGCCCAGTTCGCGACGCCCGTGTATGCCTTCGGGAAGCTGTTCCTGTTCTGGCCGGAGTTTATCAAACTCAAAAAATCCGTCCAGCGCCAGCTGGGCGCCGGCATCCGGAGCCAGTATACCGTCGCCTTCCTCAACGAGGTCTTCTCCGACCCCATCAGCCAGGCCATGGTAGACGCGCAGCTGGCGGTGGTGCATTCGCTCCAGCAGCACATCGCCCTTACGCTCCAAACGCCGTTCGGGTATCTGTTTTATGAGGCGTTCCTGAGGATTCAGCTGGAGCAGGCCGTCGGCCATTATCTCGCCCTGAGTACGCGCCGCGCGAACCAACAGGCGGCGCGGCGCGCGATGGCCGTCGAGTTGCCGGCGGACGAGATGGATCAGCTCGACGAGGAACGGTGGAAGTTCGATTCGCAGTATTTCGTCTTTAACCCGACGACCAATGCCCGCGTCGAGCGGTCGATCGACGTCTACAACACGACGATCAAGTACTCTTACTTCAACCTCGGCGGCGCGTGGGTACAACCGCAGGTGTACGCCGCGCTGGACAACGAGCTCACGACCGACGTCTATCGCCGGCCCGAGTGGCAGCGCCTGTACGCCCAGCAGAACCTCCAGCTTGTCGAAGAAGCCACCTCCTCCGCGCCGAAGCCGGAGGTGAATACCCTCGTCGCCCAGATCGACGCGACGACGCGCATCGAACTCCCGGCGCCGGCCGCGTTCGACCTGACCGCCCTCACGGCGTCGTTCTGGACCCGGGTCGACGCCG
>JBGSPJ010000622.1:0-3099 GCA_041738655.1 Rhodothermales bacterium
GCGTCCTCGCGATGGTTGACGCCACGCGCCCGCGTAACCCGGCGTCCTCGCGAAGGTAGACGCCACGCGCCCGCGTAACCCGGCGTCCTCGCCACCTCCCTTGCCGGCCAGATGCCTCATCGACAGGGGGGCATCAAAAAGCACTCGGTGGCACTTGACAGTGATATAACAAACACGTTATATATCAATGTAGTTATGTAATCTCCTATGGATACACTCGATCAAACGTTTGCAGCCCTGGCTCACCCTGTGCGTCGGGCGATCCTGTCCCGGCTCGCCGAGGGCGAGGCCACAGTGACGGAACTGATGGTGCCGTTCGAAATCAGCCAGCCGGCGATTTCGCGGCACTTGAAGGTGCTCGAAGAAGCGGGGTTGATTTCGGTCAACCCGCAGGGACCGTCACGCCCGCGACGCATCGAAGCGGCGCCGCTTTCAGAAGCCAGCGACTGGCTGGATCGGTATCGAGTGATCTGGGAGGCCAATTTCGCACGCCTGGACGACGTCCTGGCGAAACTACAGGCAAACTCAACCAAGACAGGTGAACCCGATGATACCACTTCGACTGACGACGCCGTCTGACACGCAGGTCCGCACCGAGCGCGGCTTCAAGGCTCCCCGCCCGCTGGTGTGGCGGGCATTTTCGGAACCAGACCTTGTCAAACAATGGCTCACGGGGCCGGAAGGCCATACGATGCCCGGGTGTGAGATCGATTTCCGGGAAGGCGGGGCGTGGCGCTATACCTGGCTGACGCCCATCGACCCGATGGTGGCCTACGGCACATTCAAGACCATCACGCCCGAGTCGTTGATCGCGCATACCGAGACGTTCGAGATGTTTCCCGACAGTACAAGCGTCGTCGAGACCGAGTTTTTCGAAGCCGGCGACGAAACGATCGTGATCATGACGATCAACTGCGGCAACAAACACGTGCGCGACGCGATCGCGATGTCCGGCATGGATAAAGGCCTGGAATCGAGCTACCGGAATCTGGACCGGCTGGTGATGACGGGGCAATACGCGTAATAGACGCACGGCCCGGTCATGGAAATCGGGCGGGTGATGATCGTATGCCGGGTGACGGTTCCCGATGGGGATCTACCCCGGCGTACGTCGTTCGGGCGACGCGTCACCGCCGTTTCACGAAGGGCGCGGTGGCCGCAGGCCCGGTGTCATCGACCCATCGAACCAGATACAGACCCGCCGGCCATTCGGAAATATCCCAACTCAAATCACCTCCGACGCCAGCAGCCTCAAGCGTCTGACGATGGACGATCCGGCCGAGAGCATCGAACACTTCCACTCGGGCGGCCGTGCCGAGGGGTGATGTATAGCCGATCGTGACGGTGGATGTCGCGGGATTGGGGAATATGGAAACGATCCGGGTCGAAGAGGGCGCTCTCTCCTCCACTTCGCGGTGCACGGTGATCGCGGGCACGCCGTATTCCCGACCATCGATTCTGGCATACGTCAGTCCGCCAGTGGGGCCGTCGAATGCTTCGTACTGGATAAATCCGAAATCGGCTGCCTGGACGGAGGCCTGGAAGTAACCCGGCCCGCCCAATGGATCTGGTTCATAGAGAATTTTGATCGCCGCCACCGGAATACGCTCGGGGCCTCCGATGGCGATGGTCGTGTCATAACGGCCGCCTACCACCGCCAGCCGGCCAAGAAGCCCCACGTCCACGCTATCCCCAAAGTCCGCGTGATACCATTGAAGCGTGGAATCGACGGCCAGGGTATCGTCCGCGATATCGTTGAACGACACAACGCCGCCGGCGTCGTTGTAGCGCAGCCAGGTGGTCCAACCGCCCCCCGGGAAAAAGGACGCGTCGTACCGTTCGACGACATACTTGTAATAGAGCCGATCATGGACCAGGGTGTCCGAGACGATGCGGCGACGCTGATACGAGGGAATGGGGGTGATAAAAGCCGTTTCGACATATTGCCACTCATTGCCCACAGCGAGCGGGAAATAGCGTCGGTTGTCGAGGGTGTCGGGGATGACCTGGGCGTGTGCGGCGGCGCAGACCATCAGGGTCAAACAGAAGGCAAGCGGGTGTCTGGGCATGATGGGTAATGATAACAACGTGTGTTGTGCCTGTGCGCAGCCGGGCGCCGCGGCTCATGAAGACCAATGGGGCCGCGTTCACTCCAGCCCGCACCACGCCTCCGCCGGCATCCAGGCCTCCAGGCGGGTCGTCCGCCGGCGCACCCGATCCAGGAATCCTCCCTGCCCGATGGGGGACCCCGGGGGCGTTTCGAGCGCCGGATGAGCTTCCATCTCCTCGTATTTCCGGGTCATAAGCCGCTCGATGTCGTCGTAGACGAGGTCGCGGTGGGCGATGGTTTCGGGGTCGCGGCCGCGGTTTTGCCCCAGCCACACCTGGATCTCGCGCAGATGCAGCAGCGTGCGGGCACGGACGGGGTACGGAGCGCTCGGATTGACGGCAAGTCCCATCAAAGCATCCACCCACACCTGCTGCACAAGGCGCTGCAGCTCGGCGTCGTAGGCGTCGCGGGCGGTGGTGACGTCCCACACGGTGTCGAACACGCGGGTGAAGACGTCGCGGAGTTCGGGGAGGGCGTCGTCGAAGTCGTTCTGGTAGACGAGGCGCGCCGCGCGTTCGGGGTGGAGGACGAGCCCGAAAACGAGCGCGGCGACGGTCTCCGCCGGCGCATACGGGTCAAACATCAGCCCGGTATGGCCATCGAACAGCTCACGATGCGCCGCGAAGCCCGGCGGCCGGGGCGGCAGCTGGGTGCGGAGGTTTTCGGGGAGGCGAAGGGCCGAGGGGAGGACGGTTTTTAACAGCGCCTCCAGCGCCTCCTCCTGGCGCAGTCCCGGGATGGCCTCCGGCAGCCCCTGCGTGTCCCCGCGGAGGGCGTAGCTGTAATCGACCCCGCCGATGAGTTTGGCGACGGCCTCCACCTGGTACCGGTGCCAGAGGTAGACGGGCACGAGGGCCTCTTCGAGTTCCGCGAGCGGCCGGCCGGCGCGGACGTTCCCCAGGCCAAACCGCGAGAGGGCGCGGGCGCGGACCTGCAGGTCGTGCTCAAGCGTCAACACCGGGTCCGCCCCGTTGTCCCACAGATGCGCC
>JBGSPJ010000647.1:0-2280 GCA_041738655.1 Rhodothermales bacterium
CGCGCCTGCCCCTCCAGCGCCGCCGCCTCCACCTCGCGGTAATCGCCCGACACCCCCGAAACCCCGAACAAGCCCGATTCCTTCTGCAACGCCCGGTCCAACGCCTCCACCGAAACACCATGGGTACGCTGGACGTGCAGCAGGATGCCGGGGTCGACGGATCCGGAGCGTGTCCCCATCATCAACCCCTCCAACGGGGTGAAGCCCATGGTGGTCGCCACCGGTTCGCTTCCGCGAATCGCACTGGCCGAGCAGCCCTGCCCGAGATGACAGGTGACGAGTCGAAGCGCCTCCGGGTCGGCCCCCAACAGCTGCGCGGCACGCTCCGCGCAATAGGCATGGCTGATGCCATGAAATCCGTACCGCTGGATCCCCCACGCGCTGTACCACGCATACGGCAGCGGGTACACGCGGGCGCTTTCAGGCAAACGGGCAAAAAAGGCGGTGTCGAAAACGGCCACCTGCTCGCTATCAGGCAGCGCCGCCATGGTGGCTTCAATCACGGCTACGGCGGCGGGGTTGTGGAGCGGCGCCAGGTCGGACAACCCTATCAGACGCTTCGTCACACGCTCGTCGATCCGCACGCTGGACGTAAACTCCGGCCCGCCATGCACCACCCGGTGCCCCACGGCACGAATGACCGTGTAAACGCCATCGAGCCTACCCATCGACGCCAGAGCCTCCCGAATCGCCGCCGGCCGGTCCGCCGACAACGGCACCCGCGCGCCCGGAATCCCGTCAGCCATCCGCCAGACGAGCTCCGTGCCCTGCTCGTCGGTCGCCCATTCGATCAGGCCGGAGGCGATGGGGTCACACGCGACCTCGTCGAACAGCCCCAGCTTGAGGCTGCTGGAGCCGGCGTTCATCACCAGGATGCTCACGCGGTCCACCCCCAGCGCCAGTCGCGGATTTCGGGCATATCCTCACCGAATTTGGCGATGTACTGCTTGTGCTCGATGAGTTTGTCGCGCACCCATTGTTTGGTGTACGCCGCGCGGGAGGCCATCGCCGGCACGCGGTCGCAGACATCCGCCACCAGATGGTACCGGTCGAGGTCGTTGAGCACCACCATGTCGAACGGCGTGGTCGTGGTACCCTCCTCCTTATAGCCCCGCACATGCAGGTTGTGGTGGTTCTTGCGGCGATAGGTCAGGCGATGGATGAGCCAGGGATAGCCGTGGAATGCAAAAAGAATCGGTTTATCGGTCGTAAAGAGCTGATCGAAGTCGGCGTCGCTCAGGCCATGCGGGTGCTCGGAGGCCGACTGCAGCTTCATGAGGTTCACGACGTTGACGACGCGAACTTTCAGGTCCGGCGCCAGCGTGCGCAGCAGCGACACCGCCGCCAGGGTCTCGAGCGTCGGCACATCGCCGCAGCAGGCGAGCACGACATCCGGCTCTCCACCCCGGTCGTTCGAGGCCCACTCCCAGATGCTGATGCCGGCCGTGGCGTGTTTGACCGCCTCATCCATCGGCAACCACTGCGGCGCCATCTGTTTGCCGGCGACGATCACGTTGACGTAGTTCCGGCTCCGGAGGCAGTGGTCGGTCACCGACAGGAGCGTATTGGCGTCGGCCGGCAGATAGACCCGCACGACCTCGGCTTTTTTGTTGACCACGTGGTCGATGAAGCCGGGGTCCTGGTGGCTGAACCCGTTGTGATCCTGCCGCCAGACGTGCGACGAGAGCAGATAATTCAGCGACGCGATCGGCCGGCGCCACGGGATGTCGTTGCACACCTTGAGCCACTTGGCGTGCTGGTTGAACATCGAGTCGATGATGTGGATAAACGCTTCGTAGCAGTTAAAAAAGCCATGCCGGCCCGTGAGCAGGTACCCCTCCAGCCACCCCTGGCACTGGTGCTCGCTCAGCATCTCCATCACCCTGCCATCGGGGGATACGTGCTCGTCGGTCGGCAGAATCTCGGCTACGAGGCACCGATCGGTGACGTCGAAGATATCCCCCCAGCGGTTGGAGGCGTTTTCATCCGGGCTGAACACGCGGAAGTTGCCGGCCTCCAGGTTCATCGCCATCACGTCGCGCAAAAAGCGCCCCTGCACGCGGGTCGACTCGGCGTCGACACCTCCCGGGTGGGAGACCTCGACCGCGTAGTCGCGAAAATCGGGCAGTCGCAGGTTTCGCAGCAACTCGCCGCCGTTGGCGTGGGGGTTGGCGCCCATCCGACGTTCGCCCCGGGGTGCGAGTTCAGCCAGTTCCGGCTTCAAGCGGCCTTGCGCATCGAAGAGTTCCTCGGGGCGGTAGCTGCGCAGCCAGGCTTCCA
>JBGSPJ010000648.1:0-5759 GCA_041738655.1 Rhodothermales bacterium
GGCGCGGCCAGATCGGCCGTATCATCCACGGAGCCGCCATCCACCACAATCACTTCATGGGCGCCCGACTGGCGTCGCACCGCGCGCAGCGTCGTGGCGATGCGCGATGCTTCGTTGAGGGCCGGTATAATGATCGATAGATTCACCGGCCGATGATCGGCAATTACCAGTACATTTGCTTCATGCAGAACACCGATCCACCAGATTTTAGAAACTCGTCGGTATCGAGTTCGACGGGTTCGAAGCCGGCGGCACGCAGCCGCTCGTTGGTTACGCGGCATCCGCGCTGGATGAGCACATGCCGACCGTCGGGGCAGTGGGCATTACACGCGAAGATCGTCCGCGACTCGTCGTCCGGCGCCTCGATGACACGTTCGAAGAGGGTATGGATGAGCTCGAGCCCCGCCGAAGTGAACGCGCCAGGATAGATGAGGACCGACCGCTCGTCGAGCACGCTGAAGCAGGTGTCGAGGTGGTAGAAGTCGGAGTCGGTCAGCTCGAGCAGCACCACCGGCACCCCGAGGTGATCCGCGATAAACGGATAGACGCCGGCGTCGGTGCGATACCCATACCCACCCCACAACAGGGCCCGCCCCGGGTGCCAGATGGCGTCGCCCATGCCTTCAAACGAGCCGGCGAGGGTATCCGGCAGCGGGACGACATCGTACCCGATCCCCGAAAAGAACCGGCCGTAGTGCGCGACCTCGTCGCGGCGTTGAGGCGCCTCCATCCGGCTCAGAAAGACCCCCGAACGGCCCTTCGCGGTGTACGGGAGGGTCTGGTTGGCGCAGAAGACCATATCCGGCTGCCCCTTTGCGCCGTCGAGGATCGCCGGCGCGATGCCGATGCGATCGTAGGCGGCCTTCAGATCATCCCACTGCGTTTTCGCCCGGGCCTGGTCGATGCTCCCGATATGGCCTTCCATGTGAGGGTTGATGACATAGACAACCTCGAAGTGCGCCGGCGTGGTCATGAGGACCCGACGCGGCGCTGGCAGGATCGGTAGCGACTCCACGGCGAACGAAAGTTCGCCACGACGTTGGATGACGGGCATGGATTGGACGGGTAAGAAATAGATTCAGGTCCGAGGTTTAAAGTCCCTGGCGCGAGGAGGATCCTGCGCGCCAAACTTTAAGCCTCGGACCTGAAACGCGATCCCGTCCGGGTCGATCAGTGAGCGGCGAGGCCTTCGAAGAAGGTATTCGGGGCCGTCAGCTCGAAGGAGACGTAGTCGCTCTCGGCGTTGATTTCCGCGTCGTCGAGGAGGGAGCGCTTGTCCTCGTCGAGCCCTTCCTGGGCGCGGGCGAGGCTGAGGGCGCCGCGGAGGAGAGAGGCGAGGTCGTCCGTCGAGACGCCTTCGGACGGGTAGAACTGGATGCGGGTGGCCATGGCGTCGGACTGGACGTCGATGCCGCCGCCGGCGGCGTCGAGCGCGAGCCAGAGCTGGCCGAGTTGATTTTCGATCTCACTCGATCCGTCCGGGGCGGGGGCGGAGGCCGGCTTCAGGGCGACGCCCCAGACATCGCCGGCGGCCGAGGCCCGGGCGATGCGGCGCATGAGGTCCTCATTGTCGGCCACGGATTCGCCGTTGCCCTGGAGGCGATCGATCATGGCGGAGACGCCATCAAAATCGGAGGAAGCAACGACCATGTCCTCGTTCGCGAGGGCGAAGGCGATCCCCCGGTTGTCGTCCGCGTTCGAGTAGACCGGCACGCCGGCGTATTCGCGCGTCGTGAGGTCATCCCCCAGTCGGTTTTCAATGTAGGCTTGCAGGGCGTCGCGATCGAAGGAGCCGTACATGGCCAGGCTTACGCGTTCGACGTCACTTTCGGCTTCGACAGCCGCGTAGACTTCAGACAGATCCTCCTGCGGGTCGAGGCCGGTGGCCGCGACGAAATCGTCAAACCGGGCGCGGGCTTCACCTTCGAGGTGGCGGGTGAGCACGCCGGCGTCGCCAAAGGGCGTCGTGAGCGGGTTGGTGGCGATCGACTTCAGATCGATCATCCCGATGGCCAACACATCGGCCGGCATGACTTCCGTCGCGCCGCGGGCCGTGAGGGACATCGATTCCGGGGAGCTTTCAAGCTCGGCGTCGCAGGCGGCGAGGCTGAGGGAGAGGAGAAGAGCGGGAACGAGGGCGAAGGTGGAGAGGCGAAACAGACGAAGGGAAGTCATGGGATTCTCGCTGGCTGTTAATAATCGCGCCGGAAAAAGAGGTAGCCGGCCCATCCGTAAACCGCCGCGCCAAACAGGAGCGTCGAAATCAACGGGTACAGGCTGGGTACGTCCTCATGGGCGGCGAGTTGCACGACAATCATCGTCACCTCCGCGAAGTTGGGGAGGATGTGGTAAAGCGCCCCGTACACAAACCGGCCGGTGGGGTTGAGCAGCGGGAGCAACTCCGTCCGCAGGGCCAGGAGAAGCGAGAGAAAGATGAGGCCGTAGCTGACCAGCAGTGAAATGGCCGTATTTTGAAGCCATACCCCTATGAGCAGCACCACGCTGTACATCGTGGCGAATACGGCGCAGACGACGACCAACGACAGCATGAAGTATGGATTCCAGATGCCGGACTTGATCGAAATCACAAGCCAGACCATCCCGAACAGGTAGGCGGCCATCGAACACATGATAAACAGCACGCCGCCGACGTGGCCGCCCAGGATGGCGAGCCGGCTGATGGGTTTCGACAGGAGCAAATCGACGCGCCCGCGTTCCAGCAGGTGCGAGATCATCGGGGCGGAGGCAAACAGGGCGAGCAGGGTGCCCAGCCAGTAACAGACACCCGAGATAACCCGTTGCACCTCGAACACGACCCGGTCCAGCGTGAGCATCGAGCTGATGCGTTCGCCGGTTTCGGGGTCGATGGCTTCGTTCGTCACCGACTCCGCCTGGCCCATGATGCGGATGCCGGCGAGGGATCCCTCCACGACATCCAGCTGCAGCGCCAGCGACAACGCGCCCCAGATCACGGTGATCACGATAAAGAGGCCGATCGTGATCTTGCGGGCGATGAGCTCTTTGACGGTGAGGAGGAAGACGCCGATCATGCGCGAACCCCTCCGATCGAGCCACCGACCGATAAGAGTTGGATGAAGGCGTCTTCGAGGGACCGGCGTTCCGGCACAAGGGCCTGGATAGCGATTCCGGCGCCGCGCAGGCGGTCGACAAGTTCATTGAGCCGGTCGATCGGGAGATCGTCCACGTGATACTTCGCCAGCCCGCTGAGGTCCGGCGCGGTCGCCTTCAGCGCGAATCGGGCCGCGAGTTCGACAAACAGGGGCTCCGGTATGGGCGCGCAGGTGATGTCGTACGCGACGCTCACCTTGCCCACGTTTTCGAGGTCGCCCTCGTAGACGAGCGATCCCTTGTTCAAGATCGCGATGCGATCACACACGCGCTCCACTTCCGAGAGCAGGTGCGAGTTGAGGAAGATGGTTTTGCCTTCGCCTTTGAGCGTGGCCAGGATGTCGCGGATTTCCCGCCGGCCGATGGGGTCCACGCCATCGGTGGGCTCGTCCAGGAAGATGATCTGTGGGTCGTTGAGCAGGGCCTGCGCGAGGCCGAGGCGCTGCATCATCCCCTTGGAAAACGTGCGGATGCGCGCCTTCCGCCAGTCGGTCATCCCCGTCAGCGCCAGCAGGCGCGGAATACGTTCCCGGAGGAGAGCCGGCGAGACGCCGCCCATGCGTCCGTAGATCGTGAGCAGACTTTCGGCTGTGAATACATCCGGGAAGCGGTGATTCTCGGGGAGGTAGCCGATCGACTGCCGGGCGGCGGGGAGATGGACGGGGAGATCGAAGAGGGTGGCGCTGCCGGCGGTCGGCCGCACCACCCCCAGGAGGATCTTGATGAGGGTCGTCTTGCCGGCGCCGTTGGGGCCCAGCAGACCGAAGATCTCGCCGCGACCCACCTGCAGCGTGAGCGCATCGAGGGCGCGCACGGCGCGGCGCGATAACGCGGTGCAGTAGGTCTTGGTGAGGCCTTCGATCCGGATCGGTTCGGGTGCCGGCATGGGGATGACGTTGCCGTCAGGGCTTGGTGTTCAGCGCGGCCACGCCCGGTAGGGTGATGCCTTCGAGGAACTCGAGCATGGCGCCGCCGCCGGTCGAGACGTGGCTGACGCGGTCTTCGAACCCCATCTGGGTGATGGCCGCCACCGAGTCGCCGCCGCCGACAACCGTCAGCGCGCCTTTCTCCGTGGCGTCGGCGAGGGTCTGGGCGATGGCGAGGGTGCCCCGAGCGAAGTTGGGCATTTCGAAGACACCCATCGGCCCGTTCCAGACCACCGTTCGGGCCTTGAGCAGCAGGCCGCGGTACGTCTCTACCGTCTCCGGCCCGATATCCATCCCCATGAAGTCGCCGTCGATCGCACCTTTTGCGATATGATGCGCGGCCTCGTTCTTGAACTCGGCCGCCACGACATGGTCGGTCGGGAGGACGATCCGTTCCCCGGCCTCGCGAAGGAGCTTGCGGGCTTCCTCGAGCTTGTCCTCCTCGTAGAGCGATTTCCCGATAGCGATGCCCTGTGCCTTGAGGAACGTATAGGTCATCGCGCCGCCGATGAGGAGGTAGTCGACCTTCTTCAGGAGCGATTCGATCACGCCGATCTTATCCGACACCTTTGCGCCGCCGAGGACGGCGACGAACGGATGGTCCGGCGTGTCGAGGACGCGGCCCAAGTACGAGATTTCGCGTTCAAGGAGGAAGCCCATGACGGCGTGCGGAACGAGCCGGGCGACCCCTTCGGTGGAGGCGTGGGCGCGGTGGGCCGAGCCGAAGGCGTCGTTGATGTAGACGTCGGCCAGTTCGGCGAGTTCGGCCGAGAGGGCCGGGTCGTTCTTCGTCTCGCCGGCGTAGAAACGGGTGTTTTCCAGCAGGATGACCCCGCCGGCGGGCATCCTGTCGATGGCTTCCTTGATGGCGGCGCCCGTCAGGTGGGAGGCGAAGCGGACGGGGGAGCCGAGCAGGTGTTCGAGGTGTTCCGCGACCGGGGCGAGGCTGTATTTGGGATCCGGTGCCCCCTTGGGCCGGCCGAGATGGCTGATGAGGATCGCCTTGCCCTTGCTGTCGATGACCTTCTTGATGGTGGGAATCGCGGCGCGGATGCGCGTGTCGTCCGACACCTGGCGCCGGCCGGTTTCATCCTCGCGGAGCGGGACGTTGAAGTCGACCCGGATCAGTGCGCGTTTGCCTTTCAGGTCGATTTCGGAAAGTGAAACAATAGGCATCGTTGTGACCCCTTGTTCAACAGGGAATGTGGATAGCTAAGGTACAAAGAAAAAGAGCGGAGCATCGTGCGTACTCCGCTCTTTTTCGGTGTGATGGGCGTCGACGGGCGACGCGGCAGACGAATCCTTAGAATGACATGAGTTTCGCGGCGAGATCGACGGCGCGGTTCGCGTAGCCCCACTCGTTGTCGTAGAAGCCGACGACCTTGACCATGTTGCCCTGGGCCATCGTCAACTCGGAGTCGAAGATGCAGGAGTGCGGGTTGCCGACGATGTCGGTGGAGACGATCGGGTCCACGCAGTACTCGAGGATGCCTTTGAGGCTGCCTTCGGCGGCCTTCTTAAAGGCGGCGTTGATTTCCTCGACCGTCGTTTCCTTGCCCAGCTCGGCGACAAAGTCCGTCACGGAGCCGTCAGGAACCGGCACGCGGAGGGCAAAGCCGTCGAGTTTGCCTTTCAGGTGGGGCAGCACGAGGCCGACGGCGCGGGCGGCGCCCGTCGTCGTCGGGACGATGCTGAGGGCGGCGG
>JBGSPJ010000649.1:0-13335 GCA_041738655.1 Rhodothermales bacterium
CCATGATCATGTCATGCTGAGCCCCGCGAAGCATCTGTCTGAAACGCGATTCTGAGCGAAAAGCGACATCGTCTGCGTCTTAGAAAGATCCCTCACTACGTTCAGGATGACATGCCCCGGCCGATCGCGTAACATCAATAAATTAGTAGTTCAACGAGCCATTAACTGGATGCACATCCCCAAGAAGCCCCCCGGATCTCAGACCTCTTGACGGATACCGAGAGCGTCACCCACCACCACATGTAAGCCATGTGCAGTGGTGGGCGGCCATAAAGCTGGCACGATCCCAAACGCGTCGGACGGTAAGCGGCTTCCTCGACAAGGCCGGCCGTGCGTTTCACTATACCATACCAGATCCGCTACTGGAGCTGCTCCGATTTGCGAAAATCCGGCTTCCTGGACACGTCACCTGGGGCAATCGGATCGCGATGCCACTCGCTTCACTGCTTCAAGACGCTCACCGTCTGCACCTGCCTCCCCTGTACTACCCGCACAAAATAGGCACCACCTGGGTGCCGTGAAGCATCCCATAAAAACGTACACGTGGACGGCGTGCAATCTCCCTCCCGCAACGTAGCCACCTCTCGGCCCAGCATATCATACACGACGACGTTCGCCCGGGCCAATCCGTTGATCGGTACACTGACCGTGACCGATTGGATAAACGGATTCGGGAAGGCCAGGGCCGGCTGAGATCCCCTCCATCGAGCATCCTCCTCATTAATCGCCGTGATCACCTGACCGCCGACGTGAGCGGAATACAACTCCTCATAGTCGCCCAGACTTCCATAGGCATATACGATGCCCACACCTGGCGCGAATGTAAAAGCATGTTCCTCGTCAATGTATTGAGGATCGTCAAAGACGATGGTAAGGATGTTCTCAAATCGCCCCGCCCCAACCTCCGCCGGACCGCCACGTTGCACGGAGACCTGGAAGTTTACGTCTGGCAGTGCGGGACTCTGGAAACTATAGGTTTCCCCCTCGGCAAGGGCAAAATCGAACAGGAGCGTTTCCTTCCCATGGAGCCGGGCCCAGATGCGCTCCTGGCCATCTGCCCGGAGGGTGTCTGCGAGCGAAAACGGATAACCGGTGACGTAATACACGGTATCCTGTATCAAAATCGTCTCGGCCACCGTGTAAATGCCTCTCCAGAGGGTATCAGGCGGGGCATTCGGGGGATCCAGCAGCTGGAAATAGGTCCATGTATTGCCCACGCCGAGCGGGAAATAGGACGTATCCGCTGTTTGTGCATGCACACGAAAAGGGATGAGCAGCGTGAGGAGTATTAGAACCTCTTTTAACGGACTCATGTGGGATGCACCTATTCAGATGTGAATCGCCTCTTCGCTAACTTCTTGAAGCTCAAGTTCTAACTCGCCTTCTAAGATACGACCGACCGAGTACAAGCGGAATGGGTGGCAGACCCGAAGGGTTTCCCGAGCGGCGATTCTAAACCCTTCGGGTCTCTACTACACACCACCGGGATCGCCGCACAGGCTCCTGAAGTTCCACCTCGACCTGTATCACACGAACACCCCATGGCACGCATCCTCATCACCGGCTCCTCCGACGGCCTCGGACTCCTCGCGGCGCGATGGCTCGCCGGCCGCGACCACCAGGTGGTCCTCCACGCACGCAACGAGCAGCGGGCGCGGGTTGCCCTCGACTCGGTACCCGGCGCCGAAACGGTGCTGGTCGGCGACCTCGGGGATCTGGAGGCGACGAAGCGGCTGGCGGCCGAGACAAACGCATCGGGGCCCTTCGACGCCGTCATCCACAACGCCGGCGTGTACCAGGCGCCGGCGCGGGACATCCTCTACGTCAACACCCTGGCGCCCTATGTCCTCACCTGCCTCATCCACCCGCCGCAGCGCCTGATCTACCTCAGCTCAGGACTCCACCGCCAGGGACGCCCGGCGGTGGAACGCATGACCCGGGAAGGAGGGATCGGGTACGGGGACTCCAAGCTCCACGTCGTGATGCTGGCCAAGGCCATCGCCCGTCTCTGGCCGGGGGTGTACGCCAACGCGGTCAACCCGGGATGGGTGCCCACAAAGATGGGCGGCAAAGGGGCGCCTGACGACCTCGACAAAGGGTTCGAAACACAGGCCTGGCTGGCTGTGAGCGCCGACGCCGGCGCCATGGTCACCGGCCGCTACTTCTTTCACAAAAAAGAGACGCCGTGCCACCCCGGGGCGGATGACCCCGCGCTGCAGAACGGATTACTCGCCGCCTGCGAGGCGCTCACGGGTGTCCGGTTTCCGGAGCACAGACCCGAAGGGTTTCTTTAGCACCGCGGTGAACCCAGCGCGGCGGTACTAAACCCTTCGGGTCTCCCAGGGGAGTGACTCGGTCCGATGCATCATTTCAGGAGCAGCATGGTGCGAGTAAGGTTGCCCGTCGGCGTTTCCAGCCGGTACAGGTAGGTCCCGCTCGGCAGGCCGCCGGCGTCAAAGACCACCTCATGCGATCCCGCCTCCAGCCCACCATCGAGAAGGCGCGCGACCTCACGGCCCAGCATGTCGTAGACGCTCAGTCGGATCTCGGCTGCATCGGTGAGTTCGATGCGGAGGGTCGTGCTCGGGTTGAACGGGTTAGGGTGGTTCCAGGCACGCATCGTCCCGTCTGGCGATTGCTGCGTAGCCACATCCGCCGAGGCCTCCCAAGAACCAGAGACATGGCTCAGGATCGAGTTCGTGGAAGCGGGAAGCACATTTAACTTCAGGATCCATAGTGACCCGCGATTGCTGCCTCCGTCGTCGTCCAGACCAGCCCCGATGGCCAGGCGAAAGTCACCTCCGGCGTTTGATGCATTTAGTAGCGTAATCGACTGACCAAATAGGTCTTCCTTTTCGAGATCGCCTGTAAAACCGTTAACCCCTTCAGAGATGACGTAGTAGTCTCGAATGCTGCCGTCCGACTTCAACGTGAGAAGAAACACCATTCCATTTCGGAAAAAGCCACCATCGGCGCCAATTGCAATATCGATTATCCCATCGCCATTTATATCACCGATGCGTGCTACCGATACGCCGAAATTTTCATTCAATAGCTCAACTTTGTCAGTATCATCGTCGAAATCGTTTCGATAAATGCCTCGCTGCTGCTTAACGGTGCCATCCGGGTTCATCTGTAGGATCCATACCGACCCGAAACCGGTGCCGGCTACATATCGACCCAAAGCGCCGACAGCCAGATCCGGTGTACCATCCCCATTGATATCGTCGATAGACGCAACCGATATCCCAAAGGGGAGCAGGGACTGATCGGGATCGAAGCCACCTTCGAACTGGCTGATTTTCTGATACGTACGGACCGTCCCATCGGACTTCAAAAACAATATCCATAGTACTCCATAGGCCTTTTCCCACGCAGCGCCCCTGGAGGAGCCCACCGCTAAATCCTGAATGCCATCCCCATCCAGGTCACCGATAGTAGCAAGAGAAACACCGAAGCTTGTTGAGGGTCCCAGCTTACCTTCAAGTCCGCCCGACGTATTGCCAATCTTCTGGTGGTTCTTAACCGTTCCATCCGCCCGTAAAAAAAGTACATAAACCGCTCCGCTCGAGATCCCACCGTCATTGTCGAAGGGCGCTGCAACAGCCATATCGGGTATACCATCCCCATCGAAATCACCCAGACCAGCCACGGCGCTTCCAAACTGATTCGAGTCCTCTAATACCCCTTCGAATCCTCCTTCGGTGTCACTGATTTTTTGGACATGAGCTACCCGACCTTCCGGATCCATGAACAAAATCCACACTGCGCCGTGATTGCTAATCCCGTCATCTCCGCCGTCATCATCAAGTATAGCCCCTACCGCGAGTTCATCGACCCCATCCCCATTCAAGTCTCCTACGTTGGCCACTGATCGACCGAAATAGTCCCTATCGTCCAACTTTCCTTCCATGCCTTGCGCGCTGCTCACCTTGGTAAACGACTGAACGAGTTGGGCATGCGCCTCGAGTGGCATGGCCAGGATGCTCACGACAAGGAAGATGAGTAGACGGGGAACCTGGATATACGAAGTGGTTGCCATGGAAATACCTCTCGCTCGCAGCGGATATGCAACTAGGATGGGACACGCAAAATGGAGAGGCATCTCAAATAAACCGCTTCGGGAGCGGGTCGACAAGTACCCGCTGGCTCAATATTTTAACAGGTTATGCGCCAGATGGAATATCCCGGTCTTGCCACGACCACTGATTGAACCCGGGAAGACTCACAATTGCCACTGCCTACACTCCGCCGGCTCCGATACGCCTCGAGCACGAGCCCGATATTGGCCACGGCCAGGCCTGGATCGTCACGGTGTACAAAATGACCGGCGCCGACATCCCTCCGGGCCTCCCTTCACTCACACCCTTCGCGCTGAACCAGGTACTCATTGAGCAACCGCAGGGACTCCCGGTGCTCCCTTTCCACCACGGCGCAGATCTCCGCGAACCGCGCGTCGTCGTCGCGGACGCTCTTCAGAATCTCCATGCCCAGTCCGGCCATGTGCAGGATATGCTTCACGTCGTGGACGAACTGAATGAGCACTTCGTTGCGTGGGTAACCGGCAGAGTCGGCCATGCGATACGCTTTGGAATACGTGAGTGAAGTTACGCGTTGACGCGTTGCACGTTACGCGTTTCATCCTGGAATCCCGTTCTGCAGCCAACCAGCGCGTACCCAAATACCGAACGTTTAACGGAAAAACGTGTAACGCGAAACGCCACCGGGTCCGGCTCAGTCCATCGCCGGCTTGAACCCGGCGAGGAGGGCCTGGAGTGCGGCCGGCTCGACCGGCTTGACGAGGTGGACGTCGAACCCGGCTTCTTCGGAGCGCCTGCGGTCGGTGTCCTGCCCGTAACCGGTGACGGCGACCAGGCGGACCCCTTCGAGATGAGGCTGATGCCGTATGTGCCGCGCCACCTCAAAGCCGTCCATGCCCGGTAGTCCGATATCGAGCAGGATGACCTCCGGGCGAAACCCGGTCGCCCGTTCGAGGGCCGAAGGGCCGTCGTGGGCCACGCGCACCTCGTGCCCCCAGGAGCGCAGCAGCATCGCCGACATCCGGGCCGAGTCCTGGCTGTCGTCCACGACCAGAATCCGCAACCCCTCGGTCGCCGTCGCCGAAGGGGGTGGGGGCGCGGGTTCGGTGGGATTCTCGGTCCTGTCGGCCAGCGGCAGCCGGACCACAAACGTACTGCCTCGCCCGAGGCCGTCGCTGTGGGCCTCGACGGTGCCCCGGTGGAGGGCGACGAGGTTTTTCACCAGCGCCAGGCCGATGCCCAGACCGCCTTCGGACCGGGCCAGGGACTTGTCCGCCTGCGTGAAGAGGTCGAAGATATGAGGGATCAGGTCGGCCGCGATGCCGACCCCGTCGTCTCGAATCCGGATGACGGCGTGGTCGTCCTCGGATTCGACCGTCAACCAGATCTGGCCCTGGGCCTCGGTGTACTTGGACGCGTTATCGAGCAGGTTGCCGATGACCTGCTCCAGGCGCCCGGAGTCGACACGGAGCCACAGGAGGTCGCCGGCCAGGGAGACCGTGAGTGCTTGCTCCCGGCGCTTGATCAGCGGCTCCACACGTTCGATCGACCGCCGGACAATGCCGTTTATGTCCACCCGTTCGAGGTGCAGGCGAATCTGACCGGTGGTAATCCGCGAGACCTCCAGCAGGTCGTCGACAAGCCGCGAGAGGTGACGCACCTGCCGCTCGACGACGCAGCGCGCCTCGCGCTGCACGTCGTTCTCGCCGCCCTGTTGCCCGATCAGGTGGAGGGCGCTAAAGATGGGGGCGATGGGATTGCGGAGTTCGTGCGAGAGCATGGCCAGGAACTCGTCCTTGCGCTGGCTGGCGTCCGCCAGGGCGCGGGCCTGGTCCTGGATCTGGCGCTCCATCTGTTTGCGTTCGGTGATGTCCCGGATATTGCACTGCGCGACCTGGCGGCCGGCCTCGGTGTAGACGTTGCAGATGAACTCCACCTCCTGCACGTGGCCTTTGTCGCTCTGGAGCGGGAGGTCCTCGTAGCGGACGTAGCCCTTCTCGCGAAGGATCTCGATGGCGGCCTCGCTCTCCGCCTTGTCCTTGAAGAGCCCGATCTCCCAGAGCTGTTTTTCGCGAAACTCCTCGTTCGTGTAGCCGAGGAGCTCGCTCATGTACGGGTTGGAGTCGATGATCGCCATCGTGCCGGCGTCGAGGATGAGGATGCCGTCGCGCGCCGACTCGAACAGCCGCCTGTAGCGCTGCTCGGAGGCCTGCATCAGGCGACGAGCTACCCGCTCGTCGGTCACGTCCTCCATGGCCAGCTGGATCAGCTCCGTGGGGGATCCTGGCTTGCCAACGCGGCGGGCGTTGACCTGCAGGGCTTGCTCTTTCAGCCGCTGGGCCTCCCGCATCAAGTCATCACCCGTCGATGCGCCCGATTTTGACTGTGATGTTCCAGATGGAGACTTCGGTTTCAATAGGATCCTTCGATGCCTGGGCGCCGCCGTCAGAATGAGCGTAACCGGTGGGGGGTCCCTGCGTCAGCCTCCGTTGTCGCGCGATGCGATAACCCTGCCAGCCGCGACGCAATCAACCTACGCTATAACCAGCAGATACCACCCATCAGAAGGGATGAAAAGAGGACTAGTGCTTCAGAGCGATCGAGATGGGAAGTGACGCCGGCGTCAACTCAACGCCAGACGGACTACAGGGCTGTTTTCGGATCGCGGTGAGCGTCGCCGTCAACCCGAGGCTGCCGGGGAAGGCGGACGGTGAACGTCGTGCCATCACGGGCCGTCGAGGCGATGTCAATCGTGCCGGCGTGGGCGAGGACGATCTCCCGTACGATATACAACCCGAGCCCGATACTGCCCGGAACGCGGCGGGTTGGAAATTCAGTCGTGGCGTAACGCACCAGGGGATCGAATAGGGTGGCCAACATCTCCGGCGGGATTGGGGCGCCGTCGTTGCTTACGCTCAGCACCACGTCCTCGTCTTCGGCGGCAACCGACAGGTCGACCGGCCCGTCGGCCGAGCCGTGTTGAAGCGCGTTGGCGACCAGGTTAAAAACGACTTGTTGGAGCCGGACGGCGTCCCACTGGCCGGCAAGGTTGCCTTCGGGGCGAAACCGGATCGTGCGCTGGGGGTGCGTCGCATGAAATGCTTCGAGTACGGACCGGCAGAGCGTTTCCAGATCGGCCGGCTTGAGCGTCACCCACAGTTCGCTGCCCGGACCCGTCGAGGCGAAGTCGATCATGTCATTGATCAACGTCGAAATCTCCTTCGTGTAGGTCTCGATGTCCGAGAGCGTCTTCGCGGATTCGGAGCGTGGGTCTTCAGCTTGCAGGCCAAGACGAGCGGCCATCCGGATACAACTCAGCGGGTCGCGCAGGTCGTGGCTGAGGATGGCGAGGAACATGCGCCGCGATTTGTCGACGCGCCGGGTATAGCTGCCAACTGCGATGGCCAGCGACTGATCTATCGACTCGTTGAATCGGGTGATGTCGGCGATGTCGTCGGTGTTGGGCCGGGTGAGGCTCTCGCGCCACAGGCGCAGGACGATCGCGCGGAGGGACCGGTACTCGGCAACGACCTGCATGATGTCAAAGCCCGATCCGATGCGTCCCACCCCGTGCAGGGTGGATGCATCATCGAGGCCATCGCTGGCCTCCCCCCCGGCACCGCCGTGGCCTTTTGATTTGCTCGACTGCTGCGAATCGCTCTGTGCAGCCACCATGTCCCGCACGGTGGCGCGAAGAATCATCTCGACATCGTCGCGCAGGGCGAGCTTCGTCATGCTCTTCCCGGGCGCGAGGCTGCGGGCGAACGTTTCCCATTCCATCAGGATGGGCTCGATGTTGCCGCGTATGAAATGGGCCAGTTGCATCGATTCCTCGCCTCGACCTAATCTAGAACAGCGTATCAAGAAGAACAGCGTGAGATGCCCACTCCACCAGGCACTGTGCCCTCAAGGTCGGGCACAGCCTTCACCTTGGCAACCGGCCCTATGTCAATTCTTCAGGATCTCCCCGAGACGCATGCGCTTCAACGTCCCGGGAGAGACGGGGGTCATAGCAATCGCCTGCTGGGCATCGTAGCGGCGTTTCCACTTATCCATGCCGGCAGCGTCGTTTGTCCGTTCCATCACTTCGGCATCGACGGCCAACGTATGCCCCAGTTGCAGCCAGCGTTCCCTGTCCGCCGCGATATCCGCATCGAGCCAGAGCCTGCGCAGCAGGTGCAGCATGCGTTTATCCCCGCGCCACAGATCCCCCCAGAGGCACACGCTATGTTCGGCATATTCTCTACCAGCAAGGACATGAAAGTGCCACAACGGCCCCTCAGGGATGGGGAGGCCGAGTAGGATCGGCACTAGGTAGATGTTGTCGAAAAACGCAATCCGCCACAACTCAAGCGCATGCTCGAGCCGGCCGGATTCCCATTCGAACTGCCCATACGACAGCAAGACGTGCGGCTCCACCAGGTCTGTTTCCAGGCAATCAAGCACCTCGTCGTACCAATGGCTTGCCCGATCCCGATCGCCGAGAATATGATAAATGGGCCCCAACAAATGGATAGCATTCACTTCGTCTGGATCCAGCCTGTGCATCTCTTCGAATTCCGCCGCCGCTTCGCGAAATCGACCCGAGTCCATGTAAATCATCCCGAGTCCATCAACCGCCTCAAGGTACACCGCCTGTTGCAACTCGTCCGCCAGATCGAAGGCTTCTGGAGTCAGGATAAACATGGTCTCGCGCGCCATCGCGACACTCTTTCGGAAATAGGCCTCGGATTCGTCCAGCCTGTCTTGTTCCAGCGCGATCCTCCCAAGACCGTTGTACGCCACCATCAACTGGTCGTCGAGTTCGATCGCGGCCAAAAAGTGCTTTTTGGCGGTATCCAGCTGATCCAGCTTGAAAGCATCCAGACCTTCGATGGCTTCTTTGAGCGCCTGGTCCAGCCGGTAGGATAGGGACTGCTCCGACACCATGCCCCGATGGTCGCGCGGAGATTCCAGCAACGAGAGATCTTCGGGGATGGCCCCGATTTTACGAAAGACATCCCTGCGTCGCACCTCCGTCAGATACCGCGGATCCGCCCAGACCACCCCGAGGGCCTCCACGATCTCCCGGTATTTCTTGCTTATAGAGATCGAACTCACGCCTACGTACTTGGCCACTTCCTCCTGTGACAACCTGCCGGCCTGCAGACGGTGATACAGATACAACAGCGCTCCCGCGTAGATCTCGGGTTTTCTCGTGGAACCCAGATCCACGGTAGCGGCGAAATCCCGCCAGAGCTGGATGCCAGCTTCGAGGGTATCGCCCACAAAAAAACTCCTGGAATAAAACTCAAACTTGTGGATGACGTCCCTGACAACCTGGTCGTGGGGAGATACGGACTTGGGCATGGCGGTATAGATTACGTTCAGTTCCGAACTCGACGTTATCATACTACGCAACGATCAAAAAAGCACGGCCTACCCACTACACGTCGCGCCGTCGGCCTCTTGGCCCCGGCAAGCGGCATGAGGCCCTTTCCTTCTTCTTCACCTCCCCAGGCGCGACATCACGACTGAGTCCGTGCTGTCCTTCCCCTACGGATGGTGCTAAAATGCCGTTTCACACGCGATCATTTATTTACCTAACAAGGTTCCCAGCCGCAGGCTCAGCGCCGCGATCGTCAGCGTCGGCGCCATGGCGGTGGAGGTGGGGAACAGGCTGGCGTCGGACACGAACAGGTTGTCGACGCCGTGCACCTGGCCGTTGGGGTCGCAGACGGAGTTCGCCGGCTCGGCGCCCATCCGAAGCGTGCCGCACTGGTGGGCGTTGGCCTCGATGCCAAACCGCTTGTGGAAGATCAACGGGTAGCCGGCCTCCCGCATGGCCTGCTTTACCTGCTCCAGCAGCACCCGATGCGCCTTTTCGTTGTTCGACCGCCACGTCACCTCGATCCGTCCCCCGTCGCCGAGGCGGACGCGGTTTTCGGGGTCGGGCAGCTCCTCGGTGGTCATCCACCAGTCGACGCTCCGGGCCGCGAGGTAGTCGAGGAGGAAGGCCGGCAGGAACGGCTTGTCCGACTGGATCATCCGCCCGGTCAGCTTCCCGAGGGTCTGGATGGCGCCGGCGGGATACGGGAAGCCGGGCGCGGCGAACAGGAAATCGTGTAGGCCGACAGTCTTCTGCATCGTCAGCCGCGTCCGCCGCAGCGGGCGCACACACATGAGGGCGCTCTGGTTCTGGATCATGTAGCGCCGGCCGACCTGGTCGTGCCGGTTGCCCACGCCCTCGGGCCACGCAGCATCCTGCGAGCGGAGCAGCACGGCCGGCGAGTTCACGGCCCCACAGGCCAGCACAAAGGTGGAGCCGGTGATCGTGACCGTTTCGCCGCCCTGTTGTGCTTCAACCGCCACAATCCGCCGGCCCCCATCCGCCGTGATGAGACGGCGGACGAGGGTCTCGGTGAGCAGGCGCACCCGGGGCGAGGCCAGCGCCGGGCGGAGGAGCTGGCGCTCGGCGTCCCCTTTGCCGCCGGCGAAACACGGAAACCCGTCGCAGCCCGTGCAGGGATGGTCCCGGTTGCACCCGATGTCGCCCCAGTGAATGGCCATTTCCAGGGGATGGGGATGGAGGCCCCGGGCACGAAGTGCCTCGACGAGTTCGGCCACCGCCGGCTCGTGGGGGATGGCCGGAAACGGAAAGGAGGCGGAGCGGGGCGGCTCGGTCGGGTCGATGCCCGCCTCGCCGCGCACGGCAAACAGAGTCTCTGCCTGTCCGTAATACGCCTCCAGATCGGCGTATCCGACGGGCCACGCCGGCGTGACGCCGTCCACGTGCCGCATCCCCACAAAATCCTCCACCCGAAAACGCTGCAGGTTCGCACCGTACAGCTTCGTCTGCCCGCCCACCCAGTAGTGGTTGCCCGGGCGATATGGCCGCCGGCGCACGGTGTCGAACCAGCGCTCGGTGGTTTTGTAGCGCCCCTCGCCAAAGACGGCCCGGGCGTCCCAGTTTGCCGGCTCGGCCGGCAGAAAGCCGCCGCGTTCGACGACGAGCACATCGGCGCCGCAATCCTTCAGGGCATAGGCCAGCGCGCTGCCTCCCGGCCCCGAGCCCAGGATCACGATGTCGGCGGAAAGCGGCTGAGGCATGGAGATGAGAAAATGGCGGACGTATCGCATCGAATATCGATGGGGGGTATTCGATAGTCAATACAGCGCTAATCAGCTCCCTTACCGGTTCACCGACTCCTTGAGCCCGTCGCGAAGCGCTCGCCATAAAAACCGAAAAAACGGATCCTTATCCCGCACATACGCCGTCTTGCCCACGCGCAGCGAATCATCCGGGCCGGCGGGGTTGCTGTCGTGGATGAGCAGGCCGTTTACGAAGAAGGTCTTCAGCCGGTCCTGGAATCGTTTCGAACGATCCGTCTTATCGACAAAATCCATCTTCAGGTCGTGATACCCCACGCGAACCTCGCCATCCGCCCGCGCGTCGAGCACGCGGATGTCGAATGCGAGGCTGTCTACATACCCGCTCTGGATGCGGATGCCTTTCAGGTTTGTGAGTAGCGGCGAGACGGGGTCGGCCGGCATCGCGCTCAGCGTGCCGTGATATCGTATGTCGAATGTGGACCCATGCAGCGGCAACTCGAAGGCGACGAGCAGCTGGCCGGCGCCCTGAAATATCGCACGGGCATACAGCAGCGCCGCGCCGCCGCCGGCAAGGCTGGTGTCGGGTTCGGAATCGATCCGGTAACCGATCAGGTTGACACGCTCGAAGCGCGCGACCCCCTCCAGCGCCCCATCGACTTCCAGTTCGCGGTAGACGATATCCGCCGTACGGACGGCCACCGAATCGAAATGGACGGGGATCCCGATCGCCTGAAGCGCCTCGTGCGGCAACAGGGGCGCCGGCTTGTTGGGATCCTCCAGGACGTTTTTATCCTTGAAGACATCGATAAACGCCGAGTCGATAGCGAGGCCGCCGGCTCGGAAGGTGCTCTCCTCGACCAGAGCGTTGATATCCAGCCCGCCGAGGCGGATGCCGGCGATGCGGGCTTCGAATCGGTCCCGACGAAACGTGATACGGCGGGAGAACTCCTCCTTGGACACCGTGGGCGTGACCACAAACGAGTCGATCCGCACCAGCGAATCGCGGGTAGAGGCCTCGATAGCTCCGAAAGAAAAGAGATGTAGACTATCCGGCGCCGCGAAGGTCTGGGGCGCCAGGAGGATCCGGATGTCGCGGCTGAAGAGGACGCGGTTCGGGTCGATGGCCGAGGCCGAATCGACCGCGAGGTCGTCCACGCTGATGTCGATCCCGACTACCCGTCGCCGGCGACCGTCACCGGCCGGCTGGTAGTCCACCCCCAGATTCCTCACTACGATCTGTGTGATCTCGATACCGGGCAGCCGGCGCGCAAGGCGTTGTGTGAGGGTGCCTGTTGCCGCCAGGCTGTCCGGTGCGGCGCCTTCTCCACCGGCGCTATCCGCCCGGGATTCGCCCGCCTCGTATGAGAGTTCGGCGCCCTCAAGTTCGATGGTATGGAGGACAATGCGCCGGCTGAAAACAAACGGCAACACGCGGATACCCGACACCGTCAGGTGCGGCACTTCCACCGTGAGCCGGGATTCACTGGGGGATGAACCCGCGTTTGAGGAATCACTGTGGGATGAATCGGCGATCACCACCAGGTCCTCCACCTCGATGGACCGCTGAAAAAGCGAAAGGGTCACCTCGCCGACGCTCGCCCGATAGCTGCCGCCGGCTTCGGCGAGCGCCTCGTTCAGGCGGCGCTCGACAAACGGGGCGTCTACCGTTTGTTTCACCCACACCCCCCCTCCGACGAGCGCGACAGCAAGCACGACTGCGAGCACGGTCAACGAAATCCGGAGCGCGGTGTGCTTCATCATCTACGTTTCGACCAGCGATGGGAGGATAGGCGATAGGTTGAAGGGCCCCACGGGCGAGTTGTTTCCGAAAGGGCGGAAGCATTTTCCCGGCTTCACGCGGCTCGGGCCGCCAGAAGTCCTCCGGCGCGCCCTTCGTGTCTTCGGCACGGCGCTCGCCATTCGCGCGGGCGCCCCCGAATCACCTCATGCCCATCGCCCCGATGAATCGCTCCGTACGCCGCCTCCTGTTCACTCCGGCCAACCTGTTTTATCTGTTCTGTCTGGTCGCGCTCGCCGCATCATGCGATAGCCTCCGGGCGGATGTCGATCCCAACGCCGAATTGACGGATGCCGCCTATGTCGCCGTCTTCGAGGACGGCGCGGCCGTGCTGACGAGCGAGCCCCTCACCGTTTACCGCGACCCCCAGACCCCGATCGGCACGGCGCCGGCCGGCGCCGCCGG
>JBGSPJ010000659.1:0-2201 GCA_041738655.1 Rhodothermales bacterium
GCGCGTCCACGCCGGCCGCGATCAGGGCGCTGCCGAGGAGGGCGCCGATCATGCCTCCCAGGCTGAAAAACCCGTGGCAGGTGGACATGATGACGGTCCGGTGGCTGCGCTCGAGCGTCGCCACGAGCGCGTTCATCGCAATATCCATGGATCCACCCGTCACGCCGACCACAAACAGCACGACCCCAAGCGTCACGGCGTCTGGCGCGAGAAACGGCAGGATCATGCTCGCGATCATCGCCGTCGTCGTCCAAATCGTCACGGTGCCCACCCCGAAGCGATGCGTGAGCCAGGAGACGCTGAGCATGGCCACCAACGCCCCGAGCGGCAGGAAAAACAGCGCCACGCCCAGCGCCCCCTCGCTCAGGCCGAGGTCGGTTTTGATCTCCGGAATCCGCGTCACCCAGAACGCGAAGAGCACGGCGTGGATGGCGAACACGATGCCGATGCGGAGGAAGGCCGGTTCGCGTAAAAAGTGACGGAGGTGGGCGGGCATGGGGATCGGAGACGGGTTCAGGGCCCAGAATTAACAAATGGCCGGCTGGCTTTTACTGGCACAATTGTGAATTTGGCGTACATTGCTCGGACGATCATTTTTCCGCAACCCGAGGTAATTCACGATGAGCAACCCTTCACGCCCCAACGACGAGGCATCGTCACGTCTCTCCCGCCGGCATTTTCTGGGCACAGCGGCCACCGCCGCCGCGGCCTACTCCCTCTGGCCCGGTTCGGTCCGCGGTAGCGCTCCCGCCATCCTCAAGAAGGCCGCCAGCGTCAAAATCGGCGCCATCACCTACAGTTTTCGCGCACTGCCGAGCAGCGCCGAGGAGCTGTTGGGCTATCTCAAGAAAGCCGGGATGGACACCACGGAACTGATGGGCGGCCCCGCCGAGGAATTCGCCGGCGCCCCCAAATCGCCCAGCTGGTCGCGCGTCGGTACCCGGATGACGGACGCGGAACGCGCCGAATTCCAGAAGGCCCGCGAGGAGTACGATAAAGAAGCTTCGGCATGGCGCATGACGGCCGGCATGGCGAAGTTCGAGGAACTCGGTAAGATGTACCGCGACAACGGCATCGAAATCGACATCCTCAAGCTGGGCGACCCCCGCTGGTCGGATGCCGAAATCGACTACGCCTTCCGCGCCGCGAAGGCCGTCGGCGCCCGCGGCATCTCGTTCGAAATCTCGGACGACGCCGCCGCCCGCATGGGGCCCTTTGCGACCAAGCACCAGATGCTCATCGGCATGCATAACCACACCCAGGTGGCCGAGGAGGGCTTTACGTTCGACAAGCCGCTCTCCACCTCGAAGTACAGCATGCTCAACCTGGATATCGGCCACTATGTCGCCGGCCTGGGCACCTCGCCCATCCCGATCATCCGCAAATACAACGACCGGATCTCGCACCTGCACGTCAAGGACCGCCAGTCGGCAGCCAACGGCGGCAAGAACCTGCCTTGGGGCCAGGGCGATACCCCGATCGGCGAAGTCCTCCGCCTCCTGCGCGACGAGCAGTACCCGATCACCGCGATGATCGAGCTGGAATACGACGTGCCGGCCGACAGCGACGTGCTTACCGAGATGGCCAAGTGTGTGGCCTTCTGCCGCGGCGCACTGTCCTGAACCTCGCCCTCTCGCGACGTGTAAACCCGAAGGGTCTTCGAGACCCTTCGGGTTTGTTGCTTTTTCGCCGGCGGTAACTCATACTGGGGCGTCCCTTCCCGCTCACCGGATCGCCGTCATGAAAACTCCCCGTTCGCTGAATCGCCGTCGTTTCCTGCAAACGGCCGCCGCCGCGGCTGCCACCGTTTCCATCCTCCCCCGGCACGTCCTCGGTGGCCCGGGCTTCGTCGCCCCGAGTGACCAACTCGTCATCGCCGGCGTCGGGGTCGGCGGGATGGGGCGTGTCTACCTGGAAAATGTGGCGACCGAGAACATCGCCGTCCTGTGTGATGTGGATCCCACATTTGCCGCCCCGGTCTATGCGACGTACCCGGCCGCAAAAACGTATACGGATTTTCGGCGGATGTTCGACCAGGAGACCGGAATCGACGCCGTGGTGATCGGGACGCCGGATCACACCCACGCCGTGATCGCTCTCGCCGCCATGCAGCGCGGCAAACACGTCTACTGCGCCAAGCCGCTCACCCGCACCATCCACGAAAGCCGGCGCCTGCTCGAGGCCACGCGCACGTCGAGGGT
>JBGSPJ010000672.1:0-3677 GCA_041738655.1 Rhodothermales bacterium
CCGTCCGGCAGCAGCCCGACGGGGTCGCCCACGACCTGGCCGTTGCGATCAAATAGATAGAGATCAAAATCCGTCACCGTGCCGTCTTCCGAGGTCCACGCAAGATCCACAGTCAGGGTGTTGCCGGCCAGGAGGGACGAAGCCAGGGTGTAGTCCCGATCCGCCGACGGATCGAACTCGGCCTTGCAGAAGTCGTGCGCCTCGTCGGGAAACGAGAAGACGACGGCCGGGTCGGTATCGACATACGGCGCGGTGTAGACGACATCCAGCCGGCTCGCGCCGAGGCGCGGCATCGGCGCCACACGTCGTTTGCCGAGCGATGGAGCGGAGGCCACCTTGGCGTCTCGGTTAGCCCGTATCGTGGCCTCGATGCGCGCGCGCGCCGCGGCATCGAGATCGGTCGAGACGCCGACCGCCTGCAGGCGCTGCGCCTGTGCACGGGCGTCTGTTGTGACCACGGCGGATGCCGCGAGGATGGAAAGCAGGACAAAAATAGCCAGCGGAACGGCAGCCGGCTTTGTGGTTGCACGTTTGGCAAACATCTAGCGATAGAGCTTGGAGTGGCGATCAACGAGCAGAGCATCGGCGACCCGCGCGCCTACAGCTACGCGGACAAGTAAGAGCCGGCAATCGATGGGAAACCAGGGGACGAAAGAAGATGTGGGTGCTCCGCCGGTCTTACTCGCTTGCAACAGACGCCGAAAAATCTACCGGATTATCCCAACTAAAAAGCGGAATTCCAAATCTTCGGGCAGAATTTCAGGCCGGCATCGGGGGAACGTCTACCGGATAGGGTAGCACGCGGGGCCAGGGAAGGGCATCAATGACTGCCGGCCGGCTCCAGTATCGCGGCCGCCCGCGCCTGCGCGGCTTCGCGATGGTCGTGGCGCAGCAACTCCAGGATATCGCTGTCCACCAGCTCGTACCAGCGCGCGCGACGCGTCTCGAAGTCGGGAAACCGCTCTACCATCTCGTGGCGCAGCGCACCCATCATCTCGAGGAATTCGCCATATTCCGGCCCAAACGTCTGCTCGAATTGCTGCCTGAGCCGCACGGACAGCGCCGGCGCACACCCGCTCGTCGAGATGGTGATCACAAGCGGCCCCCGCCGGATGACGGAGCCGGCGACGAAAGTACAGTACGGCACGTCGTCCATGGCGTTGATGAGCGCCTTCTCCCGATTCGCTTCCTCCCAGATCAGCCGTTTCTCGCTCTCGTATTTGCACGAGACAATGGTCAAGAACGCCCCGGCCAGGTCGCCCGGCGCGTAAAACCGGGGCTCCCAGCGCAATCGGCCATCGACTACGGCCTCGTGGAGCGCCGGCGACAACGTGGGGTTCACAACGAGCACATTGGCTCCGTGGTCGTGTAATTCCAGCGCTTTGCGTTCGGCCTCGTGGTCGCCGCCAAACACTACGCACCGCCGGCCGGACAGGTCGTTGAGAAGGATGGGGTAGACGTTCATGCCGCCTGGGTATTGAGATGGATGCCGCACTCGACCTTGCCCATGCCGGCCCACCGGCCCGCCCGCTCATTTTCACCGCTCGCCACGGCCCGCGTGCACGGCATGCACCCGATGCTGGGATACCCGCGGTCGTGGAGTTCGTTGTAAGGCAGCTCGTTCACGCGGATATACGTCCACACATCGTCGGACGTCCAGAAGGCAAGCGGGTTGATCTTGACCAGCCCGTTCGTCGTGTCCCAATCGATCACCGACGCGCGCGACCGCGTCGCCGCCTGGTCGCGGCGGATACCGGTGATCCAGGCCTCCTTATCCTTGAGAAAAGAACGCAGCGGCAACACCTTGCGCAGGAAGCAGCACTGGTTCGCGTTGCGCTCCCACAACGCCGGCCCATGCTCGGCCTCTTGCTCCGCTACAGACATCCCGCCGTGCACGCGCACGAAGTTCACGCCGAGCTGCTCCGCAAGGCGGTCCTTCAGCGCGTAGGTCTCGGGAAAGAGCAGGTCGGTGTCCAGATAAAACACGTCCGCCCCCGGCCGCAACTGGCTGAGGATGTGGGTGAGCACGATGCCGGACGTGCCGAAACCGGTGGCCATCGCGACATCGTCGCCAAACGTCTCGTAACTCCACTGAAGGATGGCCCGGGGCGAAGCCGACTCGAGGTTAGCCTGCAAGGCCTGGAGCTGTTTAGGGGTCCAGCGGGGGTTTTCCATCTGCGATGTACTCAGGCGGAGAGCGCCACAATGTGTTCTGGAAAAGGAGTTCTGATGCGGTCGATGGACGGGCCGGCGGCGGTGAACCAGGCCAGGTCGTCGTGCATGCGGGCCACTTCCCCGATCACGATCGTCGCCGGCCCCTCCAGATGCGCGCATGCCCCGGCAATCGTCGCCAGCGTCCCGCGCACCGTTTCCTGCTGCGCCGTCGTGGCGCAGCTCACTGCCGCAACCGGTAGTTTCGGCGAAATACCGTGTTCGATCAGTCCCCGGGCAATTTCATCCAGTTTGCCGAGGCCCATCAACACTACCAGGGTGCTCGCCCGCGCCAGCGCCGCCCAGTCCGGCAAGTCATCGGGCCGGCACGTGTGCCCGGTCACAACCGTAAATCCGCGCGCGAGGGCCCGATGGGTCACGGGGATGCCGGCGTACGCCGGCGCCGCGATCGCGCTGGAGATACCGGGGATCACCTCGAACGCGATCCCAGCCTCTCGCAACGCCAGCGCCTCTTCCCCCCCACGCCCAAACACAAACGGATCGCCCCCCTTCAGGCGGACGACGCGTTCGTGACGTCGCGCAAGCTGGATGAGCAGATCCTGGATCTCTTCCTGTTCGATCGAGACGCTGCCCGGTGCCTTGCCGGCGTAAAATCGCTCGGCTCCGGCGGACGCTTCATCTACCAGCGAGGGATGCACGAGCCGGTCGTAGACCAGCGCATCGGCCGTACGGATGGCGCTGAGTCCCTTCACGGTGATCAGGCCCGGGTCGCCCGGGCCGGCGCCCACGAGGTACACGGTCCCGGTTCGTTTATGCGATCTCATGCCGGCCCTCGGACTGAAGTGCGACGGCGGAGGCTCCTTTCTCCGCGGCTATCGCATCGTACGTGGAAATCCCCCGTGCTCCGGGCACGGTTACCAGCAGGCTGAGCGATGCCCGGGGGTCGGTCGCTGTGCGCGTCACCTGCGGGGCTTGGAGACCGGCCTCCAGGAATACCTGGCTGAGGGCCTTCGCCACCCGCCACAGGTTGGCGTCATCGTTCGGGTAGTGCAGCGGATCCACGATCACCAGCTCGAACGCGCCGGCGTCGATGCGGTCGGCGCCCAACCCAAGGTCCTCCACCAGCCACCGCGCACCCGCCGCCGCGGAACCAACGGCCAGCCGGATCGAGGCAGACAACGTGTCGGGCACGCTCCGTTTGCGCACGTAACGCAACCCCACCCGGCCCCCGGCCGTGTCGACGGCGTAATCCGCTTCGTGCCCCACCAAGACAATGCCCGGGCCGTGATGGACATGCCGGTAGTCGGCCACGTCGAGCAACAACTCGTCGGTGCGGCCCACCTGAATCCACCGGTGCAGCACTGGTACGACGCTCGCCAGGGAAACAGCCGGCGGCAGATCAATAAGAAATCGGGCTTGAATGCGATGGGGTTGCATGCGGCTATCGGAATTAAGCTCTGGGGGGGAGGACGGGCGGGCGGCGGGCCGCCGGCGTGGCGGTCGCC
>JBGSPJ010000685.1:0-4614 GCA_041738655.1 Rhodothermales bacterium
ACACCGGGGTATCGGAGATGTCGACGGCCTCAAGTGTCTCGATCCGTTCGCGCAGCGCCGCCGGCGGCAGCCGTGGGCTCATCACGCATACGATGCCCCCGCACCGCAGCGCCGCCCAGAATCGAATGATGGCGTCGACATCCTCCCGCCCCATCAGCGCGAGGCGATCCCCGGGCATCACACCACGCGCCCGCAAGGCGGCCGCGACGCCTTCGATCCGCTTGTTCAATCGCCCGTACGTCACGACCTCATCGCCCACGATCACCGCCGGCGCGTCCGGTGTCTTCCGGGCGCGGGCGGCGATGGGGCAGGGGATCAGACGGTCGGGATCGGGCATGGCAATGTCATTCTGAGCGTCAGCGAGGAATCTTTAACCGGCACACCCTGACAGTACGCACACCCGTTCCGACCGATGCGATCCCAATCTATGGCACCATCTTTTAGCCTACTGCCGCTCGAAGACCCCTCGCTGACGCTCACTTCGGCTGCGTTCAGTGCAAGCAGGGTGACATGTTCCAAGGAGACGCCCCTCCCCCCTTACACATTCCACGTCACCGCAAACACCAGACTGTAGACGAGCAACAGCCGGGCCGTGGCGCCGAGCATCGGGTTGAGGATGGCCGGCTCGTGATGCCTGGCCAGCCGTGCCACCATCGGGGCGCCGGCGAGCGGTACAAGTGCACAGGCCAGCACGGGCAGGTGGGCTCCGGTGAGCAGCACCAGCCCGACCGGCACCAGGCCGGCCGCAACCAGACTCACCGCATAGAACCCGACGCCAAACCGCCGGCCCAGCCGGACCACAAGCGTCCGCTTCGAGGCCAGCCGATCCTCCTCCACATCCCGCACGTTATTCACCAGCAGGATGGCCACGGCCAGAAACCCCGGCGCAAGGCCGGCCAGAATAACGGCGGGTTCGATGGCGAGGGCCTGAACGAAATACGTCCCCCCCACCGCCACGGGTCCAAAAAACACCAGCACAAACAGATCGCCGAGCCCCAGGTAGGCGAGCGAGTGCCGGCCGGCGGTGTACAGCACCCCCGAAACGACCGACGCGAGGCCGATGATCACGACGGGCCATCCGCCCCGCGCCATCAAGTACCCGCCCGACAGGACCGCCATCCCGAACGTTAAGTACGCGGCCGTACGGATGGTTTCCGGACGCACTAGCCCCGCCTGTGTGACGCGGAGCGGACCCTTTCGGGCCTCCGTGTCCGCGCCTTTCAGGAAGTCGGCGTAGTCGTTGTACAGGTTGGTGCCGATCTGGATACACACCGCGCCCACCAGCGCCAGCGCCGACGCCAACGGGTGGAACAGGCCGGCCTCAAACGCCATCGCCGTTCCCATCAGCACGGGCGCCAGGGCGGCCCAGAGGGTTTTGGGGCGGACGGCCGACCACCAGATGGCCGGCCGCGACAGCGGTGCGGAAGGAGATAGCGCCATCGGGGTCAGGGCCGATAGGGGAACTGGCCGTAGTCGGGCTTCCGCTTCTCCAGATACGCCTTTTTGCCTTCCTGCCCTTCCTCCGTCATGTAAAATAGCAGCGTGGCGTTGCCGGCCAGCTCCTGGAGGCCGGCCTGACCGTCGCAATCCGCATTCAGGGCGGATTTCAGGCAGCGGATGGCCAGCTGCGAGTTGGCGAGGATCTCGCGGCACCACTGGACGGTCTCCGCTTCAAGTTGTTCGAGCGGCACCACGGTGTTCACGAGACCCATGTCCAGCGCCTGCTGCGCGTTGTAGGGCCGGCACAAAAACCAGATCTCGCGGGCCTTCTTCTGCCCGATGATACGGGCCAGGTAGCTGGCCCCAAACCCGCCGTCGAACGAGCCGACCTTTGGCCCCGTCTGCATGAACCGCGCGTTTTCGGCGGCGATCGTGAGATCGCACATGACGTGCAGCACGTGGCCCCCGCCGACGGCCCAGCCGGCGACCATCGCGATGACCGGTTTGGGGCAGGTGCGGATCTGACGCTGAAAATCGAGCACGTTCAGCCGCATGATGCCGGAGCCTTCCTCGACATAGCCGGCCTCGCCGCGGATCCGCTGGTCTCCGCCCGAGCAAAACGCCTCGTCGCCCTGGCCGGTCAGGATGATCACCCCGATCCGCTCATCGTCCCGAGCGTCGTTCAGTGCGTCCATCATCTCCTTCACCGTCAGCGGGCGGAAGGCATTGCGCACTTCGGGCCGGTTGATGGTGATTTTGGCGATTCCCTCCGCCTTGTGGTATAAAATGTCGGTGTATTCGGCAGCGGGCTGCCAGTCAATAACGGCCATTTTTTCTATGGGATGTTAAGTGGTGGATTGCTCGATGCGGCGCCCGGCGCGCACGGTACTGGAATCGCAGCCGCCCGCCTCGTATCATGGCGTCGATTCTGAAACCGATCACCCCTGTTTACACGAACGTATGCTCATTCACACGGTCTATTTCTGGCTTAAAGACGGCATCACGCCGGCCGAAGTCGCCACCTTCGAAGCCGGCGTCCGCAGCCTGCTCACGATCGACTCCGTCGTCGGCGGCTACGTCGGCAAGCCGGCCGACACCGAGGCGCGGCCGATCATCGACCGCTCCTACAGCTACGGCCTCGTCGCGATATTCGACGACCTCGCCGGCCACGACGCCTACCAGGTCGACCCCATCCACGACGCCTTCCGCACCCACGCCGCGCTCTGGAAGCGCGTCCAGATCTACGACATGAGCGCCTAGAAGGCTGTTGATAAATTTCGCATATCGGCGTTCCGCTCCGCGTCGCTCACTGCGGCGTACTGGAGTACGCCTCATTCGCGCCTTGTCGCGCGCCTTGATTTGCGAAATTTCTCCGCCAGCCCAAGCTCCAGACTTTTAAAAGCTACGTAGCGTCATCGCGTCGGCGCGTCCACCCGCTGGGCCTCGCGGACGAACCGCATGGTGGGACTGAAGGTGACCGCCCAGTAGTCGTTAGCGACGGCGAGGCACACGTGGCTCAGGTAGCCGGCCCAAATGGACCCGGTCTCGAGCGCAACGAACCCGAGCAGCAGGCTGTAGGGGATGGTGGCCAAGGTCTCTTTCGCCCCCTTGGGCATGTGGGTCGCCGTCGCCAGGGCCGAACTCATCGCGACGGCGGCCCAGGGCGTGGACAGTGACGCAACGCCGATCACCAGTATACCACGATAGAGAAACTCATACGCGAGGAGGTAGACGGCCCAGGCTGTGCCGTTCTGCGCGACCAGGCCGGCACTCCACTCTGTCGCCCGGACCTGCGGGTAAAACCGCTGCATATCCGCCGCGCGGGCTGAAAAATAGGGCACGGGTAGGGCGCAGAGCGACAGGACGCTGCCCCAGACAAGGAGCGCCGGCCAGTCTGGCACCCCCAGCCCCCAAGCCAACGGCGTCGCATCGACCAGCAGCCAGGCCACGAGGGCCGGCACACCGCCGAGCAACACGGCGCCGAGATACTTCTGGGCAATCGGCTTGCGCAGTCCGTCCGCATCGAACCACCTACGCACGTAGGCATCGAACGCATGGGAGTAGGCGATGAACCAGTAGAGCGCAAAGACAGAGACGCCCAGCAGAATGAGAATGAACTGGGCGATGTCGCGTTGAAGCAAGGTCATGGGGGCCAGGTTTACGCGCTAAATAAATGGTCAATGGAGCGGTCAAACGTCCGATGTTCCTCGACGTTCGCGGAGCGGTCGGTACGGACCTCGATCAGGGTCGGACCCGGACGCGAACATGCCAGCGAATACGCGTCTCGAAAGGCGCCGGCATCCACCGGGGCGGCATACACCAACCCGAATTGCAGGGCGGCGTGTTCGAACGACCAGGTATGCGGGGTTGCAAAATAGTGTTCGAACACGGTAGGAAATGTTGAGATTGGTAGAAAGGAAAAAATTCCGCCCCCCTGGTTATTGACCAGTACGACGACAACCGGTTGACCTACGCGGTGGAGCAGCGGGAGTGAATTAAGGTCGTGCAACATCGCCAGATCGCCAATCACGAGGGTCACGGGCCGATCGAGGCCCAGCGCAAGGCCGGCCGCCGTGGCGATCGTCCCATCGATCCCACTGGCCCCCCGGTTGGACGCGACGTGTACCCGCGGAGCCCGTACGGAGGCAAACCGGTCGAGATCGCGCACGGGCATGCTGCTCGCCAGGCAAAGCCCCGTGCCGGCCGGAATCTGTTCGGAAACGATCCGGGCGAGGTGCGGCTCGGTCAGCGCCGGCTCCCGCGCGAAGTGCTCATCCAACCATCCCCCTGCCCTTGCATCGGCCGCGCGCCACCCATCCATCCAGCCGGCTTCGGCGGCCACGGGGCCGGCCTGGAGCAGCCCCCGGCTGAAAGCGCCCACTTCGGCCTGGATGCGATGTGTAACGCCATGCCCGGGATCCAGACGAGCCCCCGATGGATGGACGACGACATACGGCGCGGCCCCCTGCGCCAGCGCGTTGATCCGCTTAGACACGACCCGGTCGCCCAGCTGAAGGATGGCATCGGGGGCGAAGCGACGGAGGAAGGCCGGGCTTCCGGCGAGCAAGTCGGCGTGGGCAATGACGCCCGGCTCTCCCAGACGAAGCTGCGACCTGATGTCCGGCAGCAACGGCCATTGCCACGCCTCGGACAGGGCGACGGCCGCACGCGCCG
>JBGSPJ010000706.1:0-2766 GCA_041738655.1 Rhodothermales bacterium
CGGAAGACGGAAGCCGTCAGGAGACGCTCCACAGGAGCGTCTCTACGGACTTCAGTTTCAACATGCGATCATCAACATACGCCCAATGTCATGCCCGATAAGAAAGCCCCGCGCAGCTGGGCTCCGCGTCTCAGGATGACATGCCCCGGCCGATCGCGTAACATCAAGTACTTAGAAAGGTTGCGCGTTTACTCGTTGCGCGTTACGCTCGATACGGGGCCAGCAGGTCCAGAATTTTGGGAATGCACCGTTCGCAAAACAGATTGAGCATGTCGCGCCCTTCCTGCATGGTGGCCTGTCGGGGGTCGGATCCCCATACGCCGTCTTCGTCCAGTGTTGGCTCCCGGTCGGCAGGCAGGCGCTCCAGGGCTACGACCGTGGGGTTGAACAGAAGCTGAAACGACGTCTCGCCACGGGCGGCGTGGTTGGAGGGGTATTGGTCTTTGATGGGCTCGAACGACGGCACGAGCCATACGCTGGCGTCGCTGTGGCGGGTCTGGAAGGTTGTGCAGGTTTCGCCCAGCGCCCGGATATGCCCGCTGCCGGAGTGGCCCGTCACGATCACGATCACCCGAAACCCTTCGTCGACCAGTTGCTCCAGGTATTCCATGCAGAGCAGTCGCACCAGAGCGGGGGTGTGTTCGAGAGTGTGGCCAAACCCTTTGAGCGGTTTGATGGTATCGGTGCCGGCATATACCGGAGGAAGCACGACTCCTCCGGTCCGCATCGCGAGCGCGAGACACTGCCCGTGCGCCTGGGTGCCATCAAGCCCGACGGGGCAGTGGTAGCTATGCCACTGCAATGCGCCCCATGGAATGTAGGCGAGCGGCGTCTGCAGGCGTATCGCTTCGATCTGATCGGGGCGAAGCCGTTCGTATGGACCCCAGGCGGGCGTTTCCATTCAGCGCCGGGTGCCGCGCTCGGTAGCCATCAAGGTGGACATCCGCAGGGCTTTGGCCACGTTAGCCACGGCGGCGAACTGGTTGATCGTCGCCGACTCATCCGCCCGAAGGAGGAGGGAGGTGCGGTTGCCCTTGACATCACGGATGGAATTGAGGAGGGCTTCGCGGGGCACTTCTTGCTGCTCGACGAAGAAGCGGCCGTCATCCGTGATGATCACCGTCACATAGTTCGGGTCCGCCGGCGCTGAAGCATCCGCGTTGGGCAGATCCACCCGAATCCCAAACTGGGGGACGAAGCTCGATGTGAGTAGGAAGAAGATCAGCAGCAACAGCACGATATCCGTCAGACCGGCGAGGCTGAATTCTCGGATGGGTTTTCGGGACGAAGAAAACTGGAGCGGCATACAGGGACCGTAGTAGGTGTGGCGCTGGCCGGAGAGGGCCAGGATCAGTAGGCGCGTTCGGAGCTGCGGGACGCCATCGGGACGGGCTCCTGGAGCAGATCGATGAAGTCGGTAGCGGAACGCTCCATGTCATTGACCAACCGGTTGATCCGGTTGATCAGGTAGTTGTAGAGCAGAATCGCCGCGATACCGATCAACAACCCGACGGCCGTGGTCACAAGCGCTTCCCAGATACCGCCGGCAAGCACGCTCGGGTTGACGTTGCCCTGCAGGTTCTGAATCTCCTGGAAGGCCTTGATCATACCCGTCACCGTTCCGAGGAAGCCGAGCATCGGGGCGATGCCGGCAATGCTCGCGATGATGTCCGTACGTTTCTCCAGTTCATAGGCCTCGTATTTACCGGCAGCCTGCACGGCGTCCTGAATTTCGACGATGGGCCGGCCGAGGCGTTCGAGACCGCGTTTCAGGATGCGGGAGATCGGGTTGTTCTGGGCCTCACAAAAGCCGATGGCGCCCCGTACGTCGCCGGCCTGGACGTAGGAGCGTGTACGATCCGTGATCAGATACGGGTCGGTCTGCGCCTTCTGCAGGGTTCTGAATCGCTCGGCAAAGATCGCGATCGCCACAAAGGAGAGGATGACGAGCGGAATCATCACGAGCCCGCCCTGCATCAACATATCCACCATGCTTGTGGTCTCAGCCGGCGCGGCGCTCTGTACGGCTCCGAGTTGGGAGCCGACCGTCTCCTGCAAATGAATGAAAGTCATGAGTTCGTCCAGTACGACCCGTGGCTAAAGTGTTCAGGTTAGGAAGAAAGGATCCGAAGGCGGTCCTAGCGGGGGATCGAGGTCACCCAGGCGTCACCGGGCAGCGAAGCCGAGTGTTGCGACATCGCCGCGGTCGCCGCCTGGGTAGAAGAAAACTGTCCAACGCCGACCCGGTACCGGGGGGTCCCAAAATCGTCGGTGCGCAGAATATCGACAGGAAATCCCTGATTGGCAAACAGCTCCGCATAACGGTTCAGGAGCGCTTCGGCCTCGGCGACACTTTCCCGGGAAGAAACCACGATGGTCCAACCGCCCCGTCCCGATACAAATCCGCGCGGCGCTTCCGATGCAGGTGCGGGCGTCGAGGTCGTCGGAGCCGGATTGGTCGTGCCCGGGGTTGTTGCGGCAACCGAGGGGTCGGTGGCCGTGGACGACGGATCGCCCGTCGGAATCGTACTTGGGTCGGTCCCGGGAGCCGGTTCGGTCGGTGTGGGGTCCGGGGTGTTGGACGTCTGCAGCGGATCCTGCGCGGTTGGCGTGGCACCCGGTCCAAACGGAAGCATGCCCTGCATGTAGGCGTAGCCTCCTCCTGCGACGAGCACTACGAGACCGATGAGGCCGGCCCAGAGCAGCCCCGAGCCGCCGGAGCTGGTGCGGCGGCGTTCGTAGGGACGGCGCTCCGTCCGGTTGGCG
>JBGSPJ010000726.1:0-20348 GCA_041738655.1 Rhodothermales bacterium
GCGCGCCAGCCGGCCGGCTGCTGCCCGCCCAGTCCCTCGGCGTTCCGCAGGCCGTCGGAGCGGTCGAAAACGACCGAGCCGATCGCCGTCGTGTCGCCCGAGGCGAGACGGTCGAAGTCGGCCTTGTTGATCCGGAAGACGCCTTTATTGCAGGTCATCCAGAGCCGCTCTTCGTCGTCTTCGAGGATGACGTACACATTGTCGTTAAACAGCCCCTGGCGCTGGGTGGCGGCGTGGAGCGCCCCGTCGCGCCAGCGGTTGAGGCCGCCGCCGTAGGTCCCGATCCACAGGGCGCCTGCGGCGTCGGCATACAGCGAGAGGACGGCGTCATTGGTGAGGCCATCAGCGGTCGAAAGGGGGGTCACAATGCCATCCGCGTAGCGATTCGCGCCGGCGTCGTACGTCCCGATCCAGACGCTGCCGTCGGCCGTTTGCGCGAAGGCGGTGATGAAGTCGCTGGACAGCCCGTCGGCGCTCGAGAGCGAGGAAAACACGCCATCCGAAAACCGGGAGACGCCGGCGTCGGTCCCGACCCAGAGTACGCCCGCCCGATCCACAAACAGCGCGAAGACGTTGTCGCTCGGGAGGCCCTGCTCGGTGGTGAAGCGGGTGAGACGTCCATCGCGCCATCGAGCGAGTCCGCCGCCATAGGAGCCCATCCAGACCTCCCCATCCGCGTTGCCGATGATCGACAACACTTCATCCCCGCCCAGCCCGTTGTTGGTGCTGAAAGCTTCAATGCGGCCGTCGGGGAGCCGGCGTGCCGCGCCGGCGTCGGTACCGAACCAGAGCGCCCCGTCGGGGGCTTCGTAGATCGTGTGCGCGTGGTCGCTGGGCAACCCCTCGGGCCGGCCGAACGGGGTAAACTTGCCGCCACGGAGCCGGTGGAGACCACGGTAACGCGAACCGATCCAGAGGCTGCCCTCCCGGTCCTGGAATAGCGATGTGAGATCGTTTGTGCCAATGGCCTCTTCGGAGGTGAACGGCTCGAAGACGTTGTCGCGCATGCGGTAAAGCCGTCCACCCGTCGCGGCGAACCAGAGGCTGCCGTCGGTATCGGTGAGGAGTGCCGACACGTAGCCCTCGCTCAGGCCGATGGCACTGCTTTCGTCGATCCATCGTTGCTCTTCGAGCTTGAACAGACCCGCCTCGCGGGTCGCCGCCCATAGCCTGCCATTCGCCGCGCTGTACAGGGTGCTGATCAAACCGGTAGGTGCGCCCGGTCGGTCATCGGGTACGAAGCGGTCGGACGCCAGGCGGACGATGCCGGCCTCGGTGCCCACGAACAACTCGCCCCGGGCATCTCGCGTGATCGCGCTGATGAACTCGCCAGGTAGCCCCTCGGTCGCCGCATAGGTTTTGAACTGGCCGGCCTCGTAGGCCATCAGACCGCCGCCGTAGGTGCCGATCCAGAGGACGCCGCCGGCGTCCTCGTACAGCGCCGTGATGTAGTTGCTGGTGAGTCCGTGGGTTTCGTCGAGCCGCGTAAACGCGCCGTCGTAGCGCACGAGACCGCCTCCGCGGGTCCCGATCCAGAGGACGCCGTTAGCGCCGGCGGCCAGCACCACGACATCGTTGATCCGGAAGGCCTCCTCCGTGCGTTTGTCGAAGGTGTGAAACGCGACCCCGTCGAACCGCACGAGCCCCTCGTCGGTCGCCAACCACAGGAAGCCGTCGGGCGTCTGCGCCAGCGCGGTCACGGAACTCTGGGGGAGGCCGTCGTCTTCCTGCCAGGATTCGAAGACGTACTGGGCAATGGATCGGTCCGGGTCCAGCCCCAGGGCGTCGTGCTGCGCACGCGCGGTGACGGCGGCCATGCCCGAGAGGGTGGCCAGCACAGCAAGGGAAAAGAACCAGGGTATGGACCGGGGAAAGGGCACGAAGGGTGTTGGGCGGGTGATCCGTGGATATGGTTCCAGGATCGACCGAAAGGGGCGAGGCTTAACGGCATTACCCCATCGGATCCGCCTTGATCGACGTTTCGCGTTGCGCGTTTTTCCGTTGCCCGTTGGGTATTGGGGTACGCGTCATTTGGTTGCAAAGCGCGAAGCCAGGCTGAAGCTCATAACGTGCAACGAGTCAACGCGTAACGGCCGTTAATAAAACGAAACCAGGCCTTTCGGCCTGGTTTCGTGTGCCATGGGTCGGCAACGCCGCCGGTTGGGATGGAGTTCAGATCGGCGGCGAGACTCGTTGGAATCGGTTATTTCGATTTCGTAGAGGTCGTCCGGGACGTCGTGGTCGTCGAGCTCGTGCCCGGCGCCGTCGTCCCCGTGGTCCCGAGCAACTTTTCGAGACTGACGGATTTATTCGTCGTGCCGGATGGCTGACCATTTACGAATGATTTTGCATTCTTTTTTAGATAGGATTCGACGGCACTCGGCTTTGCGTCCGGATTGCTGCCCAGGTAGCGAACCACGGCGCCCGTTACGTGGGGGGCGGCGAACGACGTGCCGCTGGCCAGGATGCTTTCGTAGGCGTAGATCTCATCTATCCGGTGCGTGAGCGAGATGATCGCGTCGCCCGGGGCGAGCAAGTCCACGCCGGCGCCGCGGTTCGAGAACGACGAGAACCGATTATTTACATCGTACGCGCCGACCGTGATCGCGCCGCTCACGTGAGCCGGCGAGATGGTCGAGACATCCCGGCCGCTGTTGCCGGCGGATACGACATACACCACGCCGGCCTTGATGGACGCCGCGATCGCCTCGTCCAGTACGTTATAGGCCGACGTGCCGATGTCCATACCCAGGCTGATGTTAACGACCATCGGCGTGGCCGGCGACGCCAGCTTGGCGCGGGTCACATATTCGACCGCCGCCAGCATCGTTGTGACGTCGGTTTGACCCTCGGCCGTCAGAACCTTCAGGTTATGAATCAGCGCCCGCGGTGCAACGCCCACGACTCCGTGGAGGTTGTTCACGGCGCCGACGATGCCGGCGATGTGGGTCCCGTGCCCCGACTCGTCCGCCGGATTTCCCGACTGGCCCGGGTCGTAGCCTGTTTCTGTAATGGCCAGGGAGTCGTCCCAGTACAGGTCATCCCGATTCTCGAAGAGCATCGTGAAGTCCTTCTGCTCCACCACCGCGAGGTCGTTGATAAACGGCGCGCTCAGCACCCCCGAATCGAGAATGTAGACCGACACGGGCTGGTCGACGAGGTAGTTCATCTTGAACGAGTCGAGAAAGGACTCGTCGGTCAACGCCGCGACACGCCCGACCCCCCAGGGGGTGATCTGCTTGTCGTAGCGGCTGCCGGAGGTCGTGCCGAGCTCGCTGGTGGAAATTACGAAGTCCGGCTCGACCCATGCGATGTCTTCGTCGGTCTCCATATCATTCAGAAACGCATCGTAGATCGAACTGTCGATGCTGACTGTAAGCGCGTCGGTGATCGTGTCCACGGATACCTTTATCCGTATCAGATCGCCATACCGATTGAGCAACCGCGTGGTGATGCCATACCGATTAAGCAACCGGGGGGTGATGCCATCCGCCTCATACATGGCCAGGCCAAGGATGAGGTTGACGGATTCCCCGGCCAGCTTGCCCGCCCTGCCGGCACGAACGCCGCGGGCGTCGTCGAGCAACTGGGGATGCCGGAGTTTGGGGTGGGTGTCGCTGGTTGGAGCAGCCGTGGGGGACGAAGACTCGATCGGAGTTTCCGAAGGATCGTTTACGCCGACCATCTCACATCCCTGCAACAGGGCCGGGCTGAGAAAAAGGCCGGCGATGATGGCAGCCATATACCATCTTCTGGGTGTCTGGGGGGAATTCATATGTATTCGGGGGGTTTAGGGGGGTCCGGGGGGGGGGGGGGGGGGGGTGTTATTTCGCCGACACAGACGCGCCCGTCGTCGCGGCCGGCACGGCCTGGATGCCGTACGTGGCGCGGCTCAATAGGTGCGCCTGCACCTCTGCGGCGGACTTGCCGGGGTGTTGCGTCAGGTACCACGCCGCCATCGCGGCCACATGCGGCGCGGCCATCGACGTGCCGCTCGATAACATCAGGATGTCGCTGCCGAAGGCCGAGAGCGAAAGGATGTCGGTACCCGGCGCGAGGAGGTCTATGGTCGATCCATAGTTGGAGTACGCGGCGAAGCGGTTGCTCATGTCGTAAGCGCCTACCGTGATCGCCTCGGGAACGTGCGCCGGCGAGTACGTAATCGCGTCGCGCCCGTCGTTGCCGGCGGCCGTCACGTACACGATGCCGATGCCGATCGACTTCCGGATGGCCGTGTCGAGTGCGCTCATTTCGCGGGACTCGATATCCGCTCCGAGGCTCATGTTCACGACGATCTGGAGATCGGGGTTGGCCAGCTTCTCTTCCATGATGTAGTCGACGGCTTTAAGCAGCACGGTCATGTCCGTGACACCGGCGCTGTTCATCACCTTTACGCTCGAGATCGGCACGCCAGGGAAGACACCGAGGGACCCGGTGTCGTTGTCCATCGCACCGATGATGCCGGCGATGTGAGTGCCGTGGCCCAGGCTATCCGGCCGGTCGCGGTTCGGGTTCATCGTCCGCATCCCTTCAAACACATCTTCACTGGGTACGCGGAGCTCCATGTAGGGGGTCAAGTCGACCGAGCTGACCAGGTTCAGGTCGCTGATCGGGTTGACACCGGTGTCGACGACATAGACGCGCAAACGATTGGCGTCGAGCGGGAGCGGCGGCTTCGTGGCGCCGATGTGCGCGATGCTCCACGAGGCATTCTGCCGGCGTTTCACGCGCGACGTGGCGCCTTCGGCCAGGTCGTTGCCGAGCAGCGGATCCGGCTCGAGCCACGCGAGGTCGGGGTCGTTCTCGATCATCGCCAGGAGCGAATCGAGCTGGCTTTCGTTGAGCGTCAGCGTCAGGGCATCGATCGCCGAAGACAATTCGGATTTAATCGTGATCCCGTCGCCAAATTTGTTTAAGAGACGGTTTGTTACGTCGAATTTATTCACAATGCGGGGCGTGATGCCGTTGGCCTCGTACGTAGCCATGCCGAGGACGAGGTTCAGCGTCGCGCCTCCGGCAACCTTTCCGGCGCCGGCGACCGTTGTCCGCGCTCTGTCGAGCAGATGAGCATGGCGCAGGACCTTGCCATCGGAGGGGACGACCGCTACCAGGGCATCCGGCTCGGTGCCATTCGGGTCTTCCCCGATCATGGCGTCGCATCCCTGGAGCAGCGACGGGCTAAAAAACAGCAAGCCGAGAATCACGATTCCGAGCCAGCGTGTGGAAAGCGAGGGTTTTTGCATAGAGCGTCTCCTGACTATTGGGGGGCCGGATCTGGGGGGCAGAGCCGGAGGATCTCTAGGGGTCGATCCGCCCTTAGACAAGGGTTGTGCCAGTGCGTTAGCGTGCCCTCTAGAAGAGAAAAGGAGGATATAAGTTGGGAATGGCGTCGCGGATGGGTAGAAGCGTAACGCGTGCGGGGTGATGTCTACCGGTGCGCTCGATCCAGGATGTGCGTGTGCATCTGGAGCCGGCGGGCCTTACATTGGAGGGGAGTTTCCCATTTGGCCGTAACGAGCTCCGAGGGACGGCTTTGTGGCCGCGATCCATCCGCTACCGTATGCGAGAATCCATCAAGAACGTACTTCGACGCGGCCGCTGGATGCTGAAGGCGTCTATCGGTAAAGACTATTATCATTCCAGGCAGATCAATCGTCCGGTTACCCATCTTGGCGGCCGGCCGGGTTCCAACTACGGCGCCTGGGCCACGTTCGTTGGCGCATTAAAACGCGACAGCATCATCTACTCCGCCGGCGTCGGTGACGACATCTCCTTTGATCTCGCGCTTATCGAGCGGACCGGCGCCGTGGTCCATGCCTTTGATCCGACGCCGGCCTCGAGCGATTGGCTGGCTCGCCAGCACCTGCCGGCCGGGTTCGTTTTTCATCCTTATGCACTGGGTGATCAGGATGGGACAACTGCATTTTACGCCCATCAAAATCCAGACTGGATCTCCCATTCCGTTCTACAGACAAGCCATACGACCGATCAGGCGATCGACGTTCCCGTTCGGCGGCTGACGACCCTCATGGAAATGCTCGGGCACGATCGGATCGATCTCCTGAAGCTTGATATCGAAGGGGCGGAATACGACGTGATCGATGACTTGGTCGCGGCCCGCCTTCCCATCGGGCAGCTGCTCGTGGAGTTTCACCACCGGTTCGACGGCCTTCATCCGGAGCGGACCCGGCGTGCCGTCCGAGCGCTTAACGACGCCGGCTTTCGCAGCTTTCACGTCTCTCCGAACGGTGAGGAGTATTCGTTCGTTCGGATGTGATCGGCCTTATTCGGCGCTGCCCGGTCGTTCGCGCGGAGTGCCCTGCCAGTCGAGTTCCTCCGGGGTGGACGTGGGCTCGGGAGGGCGGTGGAAAGCGGCGCCCTGGATATCCACATGGAAACGAAGGGCGCCCGCGGCCTGCTGCCGGCCGAGATACTCCAGCACACCCCGACGAATGATTGCGCGGGTAAACGGTAGCAGCCCGAGGAGGCCAAGCCCATCGGTGATGACTCCGGGCGTCAGCAAAAAGGCGGCGGAGACGAGGATGATGAGGCCATCGACCAGCTCGGTACCGGGTAGCTGCCCCTGTTGCAGTCGCTGATTGAACTGTTGCCATACGGCCAGGCCCTGCCGGCGCGCGAGCGTGCTGCCCAGAAGCCCCGTCGCCACGACAATCCCCATCGTTGGCCAGAAGCCGATCCGCCGGCCCAGTTCGATGAGCAGGCCAAGCTCCACCATCGGGAGCACGATAAAAAGCAGGAGGAGTCGGAAAAACATGGGGTGGGGGGTAGAACGGAACGAACGGGCCGGCGTAAGCAGCGCCGCCGCGGTTGGATAACTCCAGCAGCGACTGCCCGAAGGACGTCGATGTTCCAGCTGAAGGACAGACTGCCCCCGCTGCAACTTCAGGCGCCCGAAGCCGAACACCGGTGGTGGCACCAACCACCGCCACCCCAATCCCTATGTCCGAAACCGACATCGCTCCCATCCGCCGTCGCAGTTGGTCCAGCCGATTCTTTGGCGGGATGGCGACGGTGTTTTTTGTCGTGGCTATGCCGTTTATCCTGCTGGTCCGCGTCTCGCTCTACCTCTACCTGAATCAGCAGATGAACACCTGGATCGCGCTCGCCGGCGGGATTCTGGCGACGGGCGTCGTACTTGTGGGTTATACGGCCTACCTGAGGCGCCGCTGGTTCGGGACGTGGGAGATGTCCGGTCGGATGTTTAACACGATGCTGTTTATCGTCGTCCTTTACAGCGGGTACTCGATCATGTACATATCGAGTTCAAACGTCAAGTCGGAATCCGTACGCGCCACCTATCGCTCGCTCCATCCGATCCTCCGGGTGGCCACGAGCACGCTGGTGCTGGTGAACCGAGACCTGGTGGTGACTGATGCGGGCCGTACGCCGGCGGACTACAAGCGAATGGGGCTGCCGGTCCGGGAGCAATCCCTCCACTACAAACAGCCGAGCGGCTATGTGGAGGCAGTGGATATCCGCACCACCGGACGGTCTGAGATCCGAAACGGCCTCGTGCGACTTTATTTCTGGGCGATGGGCTTCAACACGCTCCGCCACGTGGGCACGGCGGACCACCTTCACGTCTCAATGCCGCCCGGTCGGTAACCCTACCGCGGCGCCATCCGGATCGCGCCGTCGAGGCGGATCACCTCGCCGTTGAGCATCGGGTTTTCGATGATGTGGCGCGCGAGCCGGCCATACTCGATCGGCCGGCCAAGACGCGATGGGAAAGGCACCTGCTCCCCAAGGGATTGCCGCGCTTTTTCGGGCAGGCCGGCCAGCAGCGGGGTGTCGAACAATCCGGGCGCGATGGTCATCACCCGGATCCCGCTCCGCGCCAGATCCCGCGCAATCGGCAACGTCATCCCCACCACGCCCCCTTTGGATGCGGAGTACGCGACCTGTCCCATCTGCCCCTCATAGGCGGCAACGGACGCCGTGTTGACAATCACGCCGCGTTCCCCATCGTCGTTGGGCTCGTTTCCAGCCATCACGGCCGCTGTCAGACGGATCACGTTAAACGTCCCGATCAGGTTGACCTGGATCACGCGTGCAAACGAGGCGAGATCGTGCGGTCCTTCTTTCCCGAGCGTCTTCTGGGCGATGGCCACGCCGGCGCAATTCACCGCGCCATGCAACCCGCCAAACCGGGCGATGCCCGCCGCGATGGCCGCCTGCACGCTGGCCTCATCCGCTACGTCGGTCCGCACAAAAAACGCCTGCGCGCCTAGACGCGCCTCCTCCTCGACGCCGGCGTTGGGGTTGATGTCGGCCAGAATGACGTTCGCGCCGGCCTCCACCAGCGCCTCTGCCGTCGCCGCTCCGAGGCCGGACCCTCCCCCCGTGATAAAAAACGTCCGTTTGGATGGATTCATAAGGTATGACGTTGCGCGTTACACGTTTTTCCGTTGAACGTTTGGTGTTTGGGTAAACGCTATTGGGCTGTGGAACGCGATTTCAGGATGAAACGGATAACGTGCAACGTCCTAACGCCGCTTATTGATACAAATCCTCCGGATCCGCCTCCGCCAGCTCCACCAGAAACCCTGCGATCCGTTCTGTGACGGCCGTGAAATACCGGGCTCCTTTGTCGGCCGTAGCCTTGGCCGGGTCGCCGGCGCCGGTGTCGTCGGTGGCCTTGAGCCAGTCCCGTTGTGCCCAGGCCCACTTTTCACGCAGCGCACGGATTTTGAACGGGTGCTGCGCGCCATCGCCGGCTTCCGAAAGGGGGCGGACGAGGTGCGGGACGAGGTGGAGCATCACGCTGGTTTCGAGCTCGCCGGCGTGGTCGCCCATGTCCTTGAAATACGGTGCCCAGGGCTCGGCGCTGTACCAGTTCATGGTGCAAAGGAAGATCTCGGGGAACTGCGGCTGAAGCTCGCGCAACATCTGCTTGAAGTCGTTCCCCCCGTGGCCATTGAGCACCAACAGCTTGGGGATGCCCTGCCTCGCCAGCGCATCCACGATGTCGCCCAGCACCGCGAACTGGGTGCTGGGGTTCATGTTGATGTCCAGCTTGATGTCCAGCTGCCCGGTGTTCACACCGAACGGGATATTCGGCAACACGCCCACCCGCGCGCCCCGCTCCCACGCCAGCCGCGCGGCCTCGGCCGCTACGGCGTCGTTCTGGATGTTGTCTGTCGCGTACGGGAGGTGGTAATTGTGCGCCTCGGTGGCTCCCCAGGGCAGTACGATCACTTCATACGGAGTTTCGCGGACGGTTTTCCAGGTAGCCTCGGCGATCACGTAAGGACGCATGCGATTAGCGAATAGCGAATAGCGAATAGCGATTGATGCGCAGTCCCGACCTCAATTCCCGGCCTGGGGTGGCGAGTACATGATGTGGGCCCAGGGCAGGCCGGCGTCCATCAGCCAGGGGGCGCCGGGCATTGGAGGTTCGGTGGACAGGCCGGTTGTTTCCGTCGTGGCGTACGGGATGTACATCACGTAGAGGGGTCGCACGTTGCTCAGTTCGCCTGTCTCCGTGTTGAAACTATCGGCCTGGCCAAAGAGCTGGTACAGCGCAGCCGGGGCGTCGGGCATCTTCAGGGTGCCAGCTTCGATCTCCTTGAGGCGCAGGTCGCGACTGGCGCCACGGTCCGCCCCTTCGGCTACCAGCTGCCGGCCGCGAGCCATGAAGGGTTCGAGGGTTCGGGCGTAACAAGCGGCCTGAAACCGGTCGTCAAACGGATTATCCGCCAGACAGATCATCTCATTCGTCCCTTCACGAAGGGGTATCAGCTTTTTCGCTTCATCATACCCAAGTACGGCAGCGCCGGCTTTGAGGTTGTCCGGCAGCGGGGAAACGGCGCCGGCGATCTGGATTTCCGACGAAGGAAGGGTCTGGGCGACGACGCCGACTGGTGTGGACGCCAGGCACAGCGCCGCGATACAGCCGGAAATCAAAGGGGAAACACGAAAGCGGGACGAGGTCATGGAGCCAGCGATTGGTGAGTAGAATGCCACAAGTGTAAGCATCTACATCACAAATCGCCAATCGCTATTCGCTATTCGCTAATCACCATTCGCCCTCGCGTCTCGCCAGGCGTCGCGGATTTCGGTGAGCAGCATCGCGCTCTGGTCGAACTGCTGCTTGTGGACGAGATACAGGCAATGGTCGTAGATATGCTCCAGATGCATGGAAAGGCTGGTGTTCAGCGCATGGTCCAGACTGTGCTTGAGCGCCAGAAGCGCCTCGCGTGCGCGGCCGGCGTTGCGTTCGAAGCAGCCGGCCAGCGCTTCGTTGTAGGTCATCACGATCAGGTCGATCGGGTGGGCCCCGATCGTGCGACCGGTCTGGTAGGCCTGAGCGGCGGTGCGGTACGGGATCATCGGCAGATACGGGAGGACCCCGCCGGCGGGTCTCGCCACCGACCGGCGGGGTCATGAAGGGACTGGGCGGGAAAACGAATACTCAGGTCGCCTGGCGTGATTGCATAAACGACTGCAGGACCTCGGGCGCGTGCGACCGCGCGGCGGAGCGGTCGCCACGGATGGCCTCGGTGGTCAGGAAGGTTTTGGTGCGCAACGCGCTGGCATCGAGGGGCGCTTCAGCCGGCGCGCTCGTGCCCGAAGGCGGTGGCGCCGGTGAACGCAGCGAGAGGACATCCGATCGCAGCGCGGTGGGATCGGGTAGGCTTTTCGCGATGCGCTGGATAACGGTATCCAGGCTAGATCGTCGTCGGGCGGCGGCGGTCTCGTCGATCGGCGAGCCCGTAGGGTCGATGGACAGATTCATAGAGGAACACGGATGGGGAGGAGGGAGGTTCGTCGTGAGCGCTGGACAATCCCGGACTCGTCGATGGAACGAATCAGCGGGTGGGGCATGGTTGCAGCACCCATGATGTGTATCGACCACGATTGGCCCGACTTAAACGACGACATGGCTACCCCCACGAAGGACCCCGAAATCACCGATTTTGCCGCGCTCCTCCGTCGTGCCGGCCTCTCCGACGCAGCCTCGGATCGTCACGCCCCGGTGTTTGCTCGCCTCACGCGCTCCCTCGCGGAGGACGTCCCTCAGGCTGGAGCCCGTGCCCGTGCCTATTTCGTCCCGGGGCGTATCGAAGTGATGGGCAAACACACGGATTACGCCGGCGGCGACAGCCTGGTCTGCCCGGTCGAACAGGGGTTTTGCCTGCTCGCTGTCCCTACCGAGGAGCCAGGGCTGTTCACGACGGACGTTGCCCGCCGGGAAGCGGCCATGATCGGCGAGGCGTGCGCGTCCCGGCCTCGGCCCGGATGGGCCCGCTACCCGGAGACCGTCTACCGCCGCACGGCCGCCAACTTCGGTCCGTTAGCTGGCGGGCTTCGAATCGCTTTTGCCAGCACGCTCCCGCCCGACGCCGGCCTCAGCAGCTCCAGCGCCTTCATGATCGGCTGCTTTCTGGCCATGGCTGATGCGCATGGGCTCGCGGTCGATCCTCGTTTTGCCGGCGCGATCACATCGCGGATCGAGCTCGCGGACTATCTCGGGCACGTCGAAAACGGGCAAACCTACCGATCGCTCGCCGGCGACGCGGGGGTCGGGACGTTTGGGGGGAGCCAGGACCACACCGCCATCCTGTGCGGGGAAGCCGGGGCCGTTTCGCGGTTTAGCTACGCGCCCACGCGCCGGCGCGACGTCGCCCATCTTCCCCCGGATGTCGTATTTGTCGTGGCCACCTCCGGGGTGCCCGCGCGGAAAGCGGAAGGGGCGATGGGGGACTACAACCAGGCCAGCCGGCTCGCCGGCCGGATCGCTGAACGCTGGCAAGCCCGGTACGGCGGCGTAGGGTTACGCTTGCGAGACATCGTCGAATCGCCGCCTTTTTCACCGCCCCGGATGGAGGCATTGTTGGCGCATGAGCCGGAAATGACTCGACGGTTTCGGCACTTCTATGAGGAACACACCCGGCTCGTGCCGGCCGCCTTCGAGGCCCTCCAATACGGCGATTGGGAGGCGCTGGGCCACATCGCGGATCGATCCCAGGCCCTGGCCGAGGCCTGGCTCGGCAACCAGGTCCTGGAAACCATTGCACTTGCCCGGCTCGCCCGTGAACGGGGAGCGCTCGCCGCGTCAGCTTTTGGCGCCGGCTACGGAGGAGCCGTCTGGGCGCTCGTCCGCGCCGATCGGGCGGATGCCTTCGGCGCATCCTGGATCGAAGCGTATCGGTCGGCATTCCCCGCCCGCGAGGAAGCCGGCTGGCTGGTCACCTGCCCGGGGCCGGCGGCGACGAGGCTGTCTACCCCGTAATGGACGTTATTCCTTACGAAAATTTGAGGCGGGGGAAGACACGGGTGAGCCCGACGACACTCGCGACACAAACGATCCCCGCGACGAGGGCCGTACCCATCTGGCCATAAATGACAAACCCCGTGGTGAAGAGCGCGCTATAGATCGCGACGATCCCCAGCAACATACCCAGCAGCTCGAGCGGCAGCCGGCCGGACTCCTTTTGAATCGGGTCCCCATCGGCCCGCGCCCTGTCCAGCACCGCATCCCAACCATTGCCCCCGGGTTTGATGCGGCGGTAAAAAGCCCGCAGCGTGGCGTCGTCGTCGGGGGGCGTGAAGTAGGTGGCGACGACCCAGGTGAGCGTGGTGAGCAGGGCGCCGACAACCACCTTCGCCGAGGCGGACAGGGGCAGCATGCCCAGACCGTCGTGCACAAACGTAAGGTACCCCGCGATGATCATCGACGACACCATGGCCACGATCTCGGTGTACGCGTTGATCCGCCACCAGAACCAACGGAGGATATAGATGAGTCCCGTGCCGGCGCCCAGTAACAGCAGCAGGCTAAACGCCTGGCCGGCGTCCGTCAGCATCAGACCCAGACCCAGGCCGAGAATTGTCGACAGTACGGTGAAGAGGCGGCCGGCCCATACGAGCTGCTTTTGCGACGCTTCCGGCCGGATGAACCGCTGGTAGAAGTCGTTCACCAGGTACGAGGCGCCAAGGTTGAGCTGCGTCGACATCGTCGACATAAACGCGGCGATGAGGGAGGCGGCGACCAGGCCCAGCAGGCCGGGAGGGAGGAAGGTGAGCATGGCCGGATAGGCCACGTCGTGCCCCAGCTTGTCCGCCGGCAGATTCGGGAACGCCGTCTGGATGTCCGTCAGGTTCGGGAAGACCACCAGCGACGCCAGCGCGATCAAGATCCACGGCCAGGGTCGAAGCGCGTAATGCGCGGCGTTAAAAAACAGCGTCGCCGTCATGGCGTGTTTTTCATTCTTCGCCGAAAAAATCCGCTGGGCGATATAACCGCCGCCGCCCGGCTCGGCGCCGGGGTAATACGACGCCCACCACTGTACAGCCAGCGGCACGAACAGGATAGGCACCCACGCATCCGGATTCGAGAAATCGGGCAGGAGGCTGAGCCGGTTCGCCACGGCGTCATTTTGCAGGAGGTTCGTGAGACCGCCTACCTCCTCGAGGCCCAGGATGTACACACACGCCCAGATCGACCCGACCATGGCGATGGCGAACTGGACGAAGTCGGTGATGATCACCGCGCGCAGCCCGCCGATCGTGCTGTAGGCCAGGGTGATCGAGCCGGCGAGCGTTAACGTCAGCCAACCCGGCCATCCGAGAATGATCTCTCCGAATTTGATGCCGGCGAGCGCGACGGAGCCCATCACCACCACGTTGAAGATCAACCCCAGATACAACGCCCGAAACCCGCGCAGAAACGCCGCCGCCTTGCCACTGTAGCGAAGTTCGTAAAACTCGATGTCCGTCATCACCTCCGAACGCCGCCAGAGTTTGGCGTAGACGAACACGGTGAGCATCCCGGTGAGCAAAAACGCCCACCATCCCCAGTTGCCGGCGACGCCGTCTACCCGCACCAGGTTGGTGACCAGGTTCGGGGTGTCCGAGGAGAAGGTGGTAGCAACCATCGAAACACCCAGCAGCCACCAGGGCATGCTTCGGCCCGAGAGGAAATACTCGGTCGTATTCGACCCGCCTTTTCGCGAGGCCCAGAGCCCCACGATCAACGAGATGGCGAAAAAGGCGAAGACGATCGCCCAGTCAATCGTGGCGAGTTGCATGGGGATGGTACGGACACTGGTGGGCTTCAGGCACTGCGTTTCAGCGCATGGTCGATATCGGCGACGATGTCGTCGATGTGTTCGAGGCCGACCGAAATTCGCACAAGCCCGGGTAAAATGCCAACGGCCAGCCGATCTTCTTCACTGAGCGAGCTGTGCGTCGTGCTCGCCGGATGGGTCGCGATGGTCCGAGTGTCGCCCAGATTGGCCGAAAGCGAGCTCATTTCCAGCGCATCCAGGAAGCGCCGGCCCTGCTCGATGCCGCCCCGTACGCCAAACGTCACCACGCCGCCGCCGCCTTTCATTTGCCGGCGCGCGAGGTCGTACTGCGGATGGGAGGGGAGATACGGGTATTTGACGAACGCCACCTCCGGGTGTGTCTCGAGGAATTCGGCCAGCGCGAGGGCGTTTTTGCCATGCCGCTCCATGCGCACCGCCAGCGTTTCGAGGCTTTTGCTGAACATCCAGGCGTTAAACGGCGAGAGCGATGGCCCGGTGTGCCGCGCAAAAAAACGGATGGGCTCGATCACCTCGGCCCGCCCGAGGATCACGCCGCCAATACCGCGGCCTTGCCCGTCGATGTACTTGGTCGCCGAATGCATCACGAGATCGGCGCCAAAAAGAATGGGTTTCTGGAGAATCGGGGTGGCGAAGATGTTGTCCACGTACAACAACACCCCGCGCGTCTTGCACAGGCCGGCGAGCCACTCGATGTCGATCAGATCCAATCCCGGGTTCGACGGGGTCTCGATGTAACACAAGCGCGTATTCGGTTGAAACAGCGGCTCCCAGGCCTCGGGCGACTCGATCGGCGCGTAGCTGTGGGTCACGCCAAACCGGGGCAGCAACTGCGTCAGGATCTGGTGCGTCGATCCAAAGACCGAGCGGGACGCGAGGATATGGTCGCCGCTTTTGATCAGGCCAGCCAGCCCCGTATACACCGCCGCCATGCCCGAAGCGACCGCGATGCCGTCCTCGGCGCCTTCCAATTGGCACATCTTAAGGACAAACTCGTCGACGCTCGGGTTGCTGTAGCGCGAATAGATGTTCCCGCTTTGCTCCTTCGCAAACAGGGCCCGCGCATGTTCGGCGTCGTCGAACATAAAGCTCGACGTCATAAAAATCGACGTGGCGTGCTCCCGCTGGGGCGATCGTTCGGTCTGGGTGCGGATGGCGCGGGTTTCTTCGTGCTGGGCTTGCCGGGTGGAGCCTTGTGGGGGGGCTTTTTTGGGGGGGGTATCAGGCATATTCGACGGCGTTGACGGAGAACGAGTAGGTGATGGTGGCCGTTTTTTCCAGGGTTTTCGCCACCGAGCAATACTTTTCGAGGCTCAACTCGATAGCGCGGCGCACCTTCTCCGGGTCCAGGTCTCCTTCGAGCGAATAATGGGCGTGGATGCGCGTGTAGAGGGATGGAATTTCGCCCTTGGCCCGCTCGGCGTTGAAATCTACCTTAAACGACGCGATCTCCTGCCGGCCTTTTTTGAGGATGGATACGATGTCGATGCCGCTACAGCCGCCGAGCGCCATCAGGAGGGTTTGCATCGGGCCGGCACCCTGGCCACTGCCGCCGTCTTCCACGCCGGTGTCCATGTGGACGGTGTTGCCGCGGTCGTTGCGGCCTACGAAATGGAACGCGTCGTCCACGCGTTCCACCTGGATATGAATCATGGATGGGAGGGTTCGAATGATGTAGGGAGGATCGCCGGCCGGCTCTCACAAGATGGGCCGACGCGCATCCAACGATGCGCGTTCAAGATACAAACGCCGGCCGTAAAAACTTCTCTCCGATCCCCATCCCGAACAGAGCCGCGAAACGCCCGCCGCTGAACGTCCCCTCGTCGGTGGCCACAATCGTGAGCTCGACGACGGTGCCCCCGGCGCACAACACGAGCAATCCCCGCCCTGTGTTGGCCGAAATCACAGTGCCGGCCGGAAGCTTCGGCACGGGCACGAACTCGACTTCCCGGGCTTCGAGCACCCGCACCACGGTGTCCCGAAGGAGGGCGATGGCGCCGCCGTACGTCGGATTACACGCCCTAGCCAGCGCGGCGACGGCGGAAGCATCACCCGTTCCCCAGTCGACCGTCAGGTCCGACGCCGTGGGGCGCCCCTGGTAGCCGGCGCCGGCTTCATCCTGCGGAGTCCCCTTCAGATCGCCCTGGAGGATGCGCGTGATACAGCGTAGGGCGGCGTCGACGAGCAGGCTCTGGTGGACGCCATAGGTGTCGTCCGGGCCGATCGGGACCGGTTCAGCACAGACAATGTCGCCCTCGTCGAAGGCCGGCGTCATGTGATGCAGGGTGACGGCGCCGGCGTCTCGCTGGTGTTTGATCTGCCAGAATACGGGGTCGGCTCCGCGGTAGGCGGGGAGCCGGCCCGGGTGCAGGTTGAAAAACCCGAGACGGGGGATGGTCAGGGACGCGGCGGGAATTCGGTAGGGGAAGGTCTGGACGAGCGCCGCGTCGGGCGCAGAGGCGAGCAGCCAGTCCTCTAGATCGGCGCCAATCTCCGCGCGACGGATCATAGCGAACGGGATGCCGAGCGCGCCGGCGCGCTCAGAGAGCGGCGTGGCGATGTGGGGTGCACGATCCGAGCAGGCCAGCCCCGCCAGCACACCGGCCTGAAGGAGCACATCGACGGAAGGCAGCGCGAACTCGGAATTACACAGAAAGGCTAGTCGCATGAGGCCGGGAGGAATACATGGCGCGCGAGCGCTCCGGCACGCCGGCAAGGATTGCCGGGGACGCACCGCATGGAATTCCGGAGGCCGCGTGGCGGTCAGAAAAGCAATAATGCGACCACAATCAACAGCAGGACAAAGCCGATAATGAACAGCGGACAGCCAAAACTGGCCAGGCGCGATCGGCGTGGTGTATCGGTCCGGTGACTTTGCTCTTCCAAAGGCATGGGCATGCCCCACGAATTAAAGGTGCAACAGGACGAAGAAAGGTACGAGCATGGAGCGAGAAAGAATCCACCCCGAAGAAGCGCTCAGGCCTGGCGAGGCCGGCTCAGCGCCGCCGCGACGAGCTGGCGGGCAAGGTCTTCGATAAGATCGAAAGACGCGGTGCCGGTGGTCGTCTGGACACGTTCCTTGATGTGGTTCCAGAGATTGGGATTCCGGGTATTATCCAGAAAATCGTACCCGCGAGGCGTCACGCTTCGGATGGCCGTAAATAAAATGCGGTTATTCGTCGTGTACTTGCAGTCGCCCTCCAACAGGCCGGCGCCGATCAATAACTTGACGTGTTCATCGACGAGCGGCTGTTCGATGTCGTCGAGCGACAGGGCATGGATCAACGGCTCGGCAGGATCGCCCACCTCCTCCACGTGGAGCAAGATGTGGCGCATGAGATCAATATTTCGCTTCATACTCGTGGTTTGGGACACCTCAAATATAGGACATCCACGGGATGGAAGTGCAAGGGGCGCTTCACAGTCGTGTCATCGCCGGCAAAAGCCAGAAATAGAGCGCAAAAATGGCGCATCGATCTGGCGCATGGGTTTGCGCCATTCCCTGATTCGGGGTAAGATGGGGGACTGGATTGGATTCACACCGCCGAACGCCTATGATCGTCCCGAGCCCAATGCCCGATATCGCCGCCCCGGCGGTACCGCTTCACGCGTTTGTGATGCAGGCCTTCGAGGCGGTGGAAGCCGCGCCCGCGCTCATCGACGGCGCCTCGGGGCGAACGCTGACGTATCGCACCCTCCGTGTGTCCATCGAGCGGGTGGCCGCCGGCCTGCACGCGTATGGACTGCGCCCCGGCGAGGTCGTCGCCCTATACAGCCCGAATGTGCCGGAGTACGCGGTCGTCTTTCTGGCCGTCTCGATGAATGGGGCCATCAACACGACGATCAACCCCACCTATACCGCCGAGGAGCTGCATTACCAGCTGGTTGACTCCGGCGCGGTCTTCCTCGTCGCCCACCCGGCGGGGGTGGACACGGCCCGCAAGGCGGCCTATGGCACACACGTACGCCACATCGTCGTCCTGGGCGAGGCGGAGAGTTGTATTCCCTACGACACGCTTCGCTCGAGCCGCGAGCCGGCGCCAATGCCGGCCATCGACCCCGCCAATGATCTGGTCGCGCTGCCGTATTCGAGCGGTACAACCGGTCTGCCGAAGGGCGTCATGCTCACCCACGCCAACCTGGTCGCCAACATCCTGCAGACCCGCGCCTCGCTGCCGATCGATGCCAGCGAGGTGCTCATCGGCATTCTGCCGTTTTACCATATCTACGGGATGACGGCCATCATGGGGCTGGCGCTCCATGCCGGCGCTACCATCGTGACCATGCCGCGGTTTGAGCCGGAAGCGTTTTTACGGCATATGCAGGACTACGGGGTCACGCTCGCGTTGCTCGTTCCGCCCATCATCCTCATGCTCGCGAAGCACCCATTGGTCGACCAATACGACCTCTCTCGCCTCCGGCACATCACGTCCGGCGCCGCTCCGCTCTCGGAGGGCATCGCCCGCCTGTGCGAGCGCCGGCTCGGGTGCACCGTTCGTCAGGGCTACGGGCTGACCGAGACCAGTCCGGTCACCCACCTCTGCTCACCCAACGTGCCGGACAAAATGGCGTCGGTCGGCCCGTCCGTGGCCAATACCGAAACCTGTATCGCGGATCCGGCCACGGGCCGGCGGCTTCCGATCGGCGAGACGGGCGAGATCTGGCTGCGAGGCCCTCAGGTGATGCGCGGGTACCACCACAATCCGGAGGCCACCCGCGCCATGGTGGACGATCAGGGCTGGCTCCACACGGGCGACATCGGGTACATCGACGCCGACGGATACCTGTACGTGATCGATCGGTTGAAAGAGCTCATCAAATACAAGGGACTCCAGATCGCGCCGGCCGAGCTGGAGGCCGTCCTGCTGACGCACCCGGACGTGGCGGACGCGGCGGTGATCCCGAGTGCCGACGAGGAGGCCGGCGAGGTGCCGAGAGCGTTTGTTGTCCTCCGCGCCGGCGCGCGCCTGACCGACGATGCGCTGATGGCCTATGTGGCGGAACGTGTCGCGCCTTATAAACGCATCCGCCGGGTCACGTTCATCGACCAGATCCCGAAGGTCCCGTCCGGCAAAATCCTGCGTCGCGTCCTCATCGAACGCGAGCGGGCGGAACGGGTCGAGCGAGGGTGACGCCAATCATCCCAACAGCAGGTACATCCCGGCGGCCAATACGGCGCCGATCACAGGCCCCACGATCGGAATCCAGGCGTAGTCCCAGTCGTTTCCGCCTTTGCCTTCGATCGGGAGCAACGCATGCACGATCCGCGGCCCAAGGTCGCGCGCGGGGTTGATGGCGTAGCCGGTCGTTCCCCCCAGCGAGAGGCCAATGGCCAGCACCAGCAGGGCGACGGGCAGGGCGTCCAGCGGGCCGAGGCCGACTTCCGCGCTCACCATGTACAACACGCCGAATACCAGCACGAAGGTGCCGATGATTTCGGAAACCAGGTTGCTCGCGGTGTTTCGAATGGCCGGCGAGGTGCAGAACACGGCCTGGATCGTGCCGGCGTCGCTCGTCCGGGCAAAGTGATCGCGGTAGATCAGCCACACGAGAAATGACCCGAAGCCAGCCCCCAGCACCTGCGCCAGGATGAAATACGGCACCTCGGCCCAGCTGAAATTTCCGGCTACCGCCAGCCCGATCGTGACAGCCGGGTTCAGGTGCGCGCCGCTGTAGGCCGCCACACAGAACACGCCCGTGAATACCGCCATCGCCCACCCAAAGGTGATGACGATCCAGCCGGCATTGTGGCCTTTGGTCCCGTTCAGCACCACGTTAGCGACCACCCCGTCGCCGAGCAACAGGAGGATGGCGGTGCCGAGAAATTCAGCGAGGAAAGGGGTCATGGGAGGGGAAAGGTCAAAGTGAAAAATGATAAGGGAAAAGGGAAATGATGGTGGCGCCTCCTGTAGGGCCACGGCACGCCGTGGCCGATCTCCAGAATATTTCGCCTCTCGTAGGGCTGCGGCATGCCGTGGCCGTTCTCAAGGATATTTCGGCTCCCGTTGGGTCAACGCACGCCGTGGCCGGCAAGCAGGATGGCTCTGGCCCCGATTAATCAGGCGATTCCCAGTTTTTCGCGCGGTCGAGCGCCTTGCGCCAGCCGGCTTTCAGGCCGGCGACGCGGTCGGCCGGCATGGACGGTGTGAAGCGAGCATCCACCTGCCACTGGCCGGCGATGGCCTCTTCGCTTTCCCAGTAGCCGACGGCCAGGCCGGCGAGGTAGGCAGCGCCCAATGCGGTGGTTTCGAGCACCGTGGGGCGGACAACCGGGAC
>JBGSPJ010000005.1:0-3446 GCA_041738655.1 Rhodothermales bacterium
TGCGCATCGCCGTCGTCAGCGCCCCCGATGGCGCTTCACTCGGCATGCTCGCCGCCCTCGAACGCCGGGGCTTTTTCGCCGTGCAGGACCCCGCTCGTGCCGCCTTTCTCCAGGAAACCGCGAGCGTGTTGACCGCCCGGAACGACGCAGAGGAGCTCAATCGGTTCATCGACTTCCTGGTCGATCATCCCGAGCCGTTCTGGCTCGCCGCGGGTTTCACCGGGATGAAAGAAGGCCATGCGGCCGGCACCACCCTCCCGCTTAGCGATCGCGCGGCGGACAACCTGCAGGCGTTCATCCGATCCTCTTCCGAAATCGTCCAGCAACTGGCTGGCGATATCCTGGCGCTCACCCCGACGCGCTGAAACATGGCATCATCCGCCTTCCAGAACCCCACCCGCCGTCGATTCCTGGCCATCGTGGCGGGCGCCGCCACCATGGCCGGTTGCCAGCCCGAGGTTGCGCCGACCGATCCGTGCCTCGATATCCGTGCCCTGTCCGAATCCGACCGTCGAACACGCACCGCCACCAACTACGTCGCCCAAACCGCCTTACCCGATCAACGGTGCGATACCTGCCAGTTCTGGCTGCCGCCGGCCTCCCCATCCCCCTGCGGTGGATGCGTCGTGGTGAAGGGCCCCATCCACCCGGAAGGGCATTGCACTTCGTGGGCGCCAGTGGACAACGTTACACGTTGAACGTTTACACGTTTTCCAAGGTATCCAGCACGCGACAAACGTTCAACGTACAAACGTGCAACGCGTTAACGCGTCACCGGGACCAGCCGAAGCGCATTCCCGGCCAGGATCTTCGCGAGGACGTCGGCCGGCAGATCGAGGCTCAGCAGCAGATCGTACATCCGGTTATCGAACGCATCGCGGCCAAAAAAGAGGCGATCCTGATAATCGATCATAAACTGGCGGGTGAACGCGAGGTCGCGGGAGAGGGCCGTGTGGGCCGAGCCGGCGGAAAGGTCACAGTTCAAGTTCGGGTAGCGATCGAGGTACTGGAGGAGCAGCCCTTTGCCCACGACCGGTTTGCCGGCGGGGTATTGCTCGGTGGCGGCGTCCGCGTCTTCCGAGATTTCGCGCCAGAAGCCCGGTGCGTGCCCGAGGAACCGGGTCTGGGGGCACAGGCGCAGAGCCGGCTCCATGGTTTCCAGGTCGCCGCCGTACCACCACTGCCGGTCGGCGGGCACCCCGTGGCGCGGGAACGTCACATCGAGATGAAAGATGACGGGTAGACCGAGTTCGCCGGCGTAGTGAAACAGGCGTAGCGCATCCGGGTCGTCGTAACGCATGCGGAGTTTGAACTCACCGAAGACCCGCACCCCGTGGATGTCGACCGCCGCCTTCAGCCTGGCGTGGGCGTGCGGATCGCGGGGATCGACAGTCGTGCCCGGGATGAACCGATCCGGGTACCGCTCCGCCACTTCGATGACATCGGCGAAGGTGATGCCGATGCCGGTCGGGTTGTTGGTGGCATAATAGTTCGGGGAGATTTCGCGCTCCGGGGCCTCCCAGCTGATGAGCCAGGCCATATCGATGCCGGCGGCGTCCATGTTTTCGATGGTTCGCGCACCGTTAAACCCGAGCCAGCGGGGATGGCAATGCACATCGATCACACGCGGGGCGCTGGCACGAGGAATCGGAAGCGGCCAGGCGGCGCTCAGGAGGGCGCCGGCGCCGAGGTGGAGGAATGAGCGGCGCGAGTATGCCGGCGAGGCATCCGGGAGGTTCATGGGGTCAGGCGGCTGATGTGAGCGACGCCGCTAATCTACAACAGGCTGGCCGTTCAACCCAGACCATACCCACAATCCCATGGCGTCACCAAAAACAACGTCGGGCCTTATGCGGAGGGCGACATCCGCTGCAGCCACTGTTTCGCCGCCTCACGATCTCGGAGGATGACCATAGGTTCGGGGGCGCCGATCATCAGGTGGATTGTTTTAATCAGAACGTAATCCACATGCCGGCGCAGCAATACGGCAGCGCCCGGGCAATTCCTCAACTGCGGTTCCATCTCCTTCTTGATAAACGCCACGAGAGCGAGGAGGGACTTATAGTCCACATCAAGCATCTCGATCTCCATCCCATCCCACACGTGCTGGAAGATAGGGTGCTTCTGGCTGAGATCCGTCATACGGCGTACGGCTCCCATCAGGTCGTCGCCATCGACCTCGCCATAGAAGGCTATCGTAATGACGCGATGATCATGATCGATGGCGTGCCGGAAACTCATACGATCGCAGGGTGTCTTCGGATCAACCGATACCAGACCCATGAGAAAATGCGTGGGCTACTTAAGAGGGTTACGCGTTGCACGTTTTCCAGTTCACGTGGTGTTTTGGTATCCCCAATGTGGTATGGAGGATGACTCCAAGACGCGAAGCATAACGTGCATCGAGTAAACGCGTAACGTCAGCATTCAAGATTCGCGACTGAGGGATCGCCGCGAAACCGGGGAGAAGTGGTGCCACAATGCGCGTAATTTAGCCTCTCTTTTACCGCTGTCAAGTAGGATTAGTGGGATAAAACACGACTATTTTGCGGTGCAAACCGAACATCAAGGCGAACAGGACACCAACGCCTCTCCCCGACGGAATGCCTGGTCAGCCCCCGGCCAGCCAGCCACTCACAGCCTCGCGTGTCGCTAGCATTGAAATCGGCTTCGGCGAGCCGATCATGGTGAGGATCGTTTTAACGATGAGGTGATCGATCTGTCTCCGGACAAGAACGGCCACGGTGGGCAGATTGGCCAGCATATGCGCTAGCTCGGTTTTGATGTAGCCCACGATGTGGGTCATATCCGCGTACTCGACATCCAGCGATACGATCTCCAGTCCATCCCACACCTGCCGAAAGGCTGGATGTAAGCGGGTGATCTCGTTTACGACCGAGAGTGCGCCGATCACATCTTTCCCCGTCACGTCGCCCGAGAAGGTGATCGTCAGGAGTTGCAGATCGGGGTCGATGGCATACCGGAAATTCATTTCCGCGGATCAGAGATAGGGACCGACGCCGCGATAAACGCGAGTGTGGCCTGCATGAATGCGTCGGGCGCTTCCCAGGGGACGCGATGCGCCGCACCGTGAATGGCGGTGTGCCGCGAGCCGGGAAGGGCCGCCACCGCACGGCGCGCGACCAGGGTAAAGGCTTCATCATCAAAACCCGTCACCCATAGGGTCGGTTTCAACGCCGTGGCCTGAAGAGCCGGCAACAGATCGGGCTGAGCGCCTTTAGAGTAGGCGTTGAAGAGATCGGGGAGGAGTGGGCGATACGTGGACAATCTGGCGGTATCCATCGGAGCCGGCCGGCCCCCGAAGACTGGCTGCGCGTTCCAATCGTCCAGCACGTCTTCGAGAGGTTCTTCCAGGAAGCGCCGGCCCCAGGCCGCATCTGCCTCACGCCGGTGCGCTCGGGCCTCTGCATCGGCCAGGCCGGTGT
>JBGSPJ010000012.1:0-7068 GCA_041738655.1 Rhodothermales bacterium
GCACCGGCCGGAGGCGGCGCTGAGCGCCTTCTGCCCGTTGATGAGCTTGACGCCTTCGAGGGAGGCCGCGAGGGCTTCCGGGGTGTTGAGGTCGTCCAGCAGGGCATACAGCGTCTCCTTGTAGACGACGTCCAGCGGGCCGGCGAGCGCGTCGTCGCCGGGTTTATCCTCGGCGATCGCGCGATCGGCCAGGGCGAGCGCGTCCCGGTACCGGCTGACGATGCGGTGGCAGTCGCTGACGTTTTTGAACGTGAAATTAAACGGCTTCCGGTACTGCCCCGAGATCAGCGCGAGGCGCAGGGCGAGCGGGTCGATCCCCTTGCCGCCTTCGGCCTCGGGCGCCGTGAGGTCGCGCACGGTGTAGAAATTTCCCTTGCTCTTGGACATCTTCTCGCCCTCCACCTGCAGGAAGCGGGTGTGGGCCCAGATGGTGGCGAAGGGCTGGCCGGTGAGGCCTTCCGACTGCGCGATTTCGCACTCGTGGTGCGGGAAAATGAGGTCCTCGCCGCCGGCGTGGAGGTCCAGGTGCGGCCCGAGGTACTGCATCGACATCACCGAGCACTCGATGTGCCAGCCCGGGAAGCCGCGCCCGAACGGACTGTACCACTGCATCAGGTGTTTGTCGTCCTTCTTCCACAGCGCGAAGTCGCGCGGGTCGCGCTTGTTGCCGTCCACCACCACGTCGCGCACCGCGTTCGCGAGCTGCTCGGCGGAGTCGTTGCCGGACAGCTTGCCGTACTCCGGGAAGCTCGACACGCTGAAATAGACGCCGCTATCGGTCTCGTACGCATGTCCCCGGGCAATCAGCTGCTCGATGGCCTCGATCTGCTGCGTGACGTGTTCGGTGGCGCGGGGGCGGACATCCGGGGAGCGGAGGTTGAGCAGGCTCCAGTCGGTGAGAAGCGACTCCGTGTAGTACCGCGCGAGGTCCCAGATATTCGCGAAGCGCTCGCCCTCCTTGGAGCGCAGGGCGCGGGCCATCTTGTCCTCGCCGCCGGCATCCGCGAAGTCGTCCTCGGTCAGGTGGCCCACATCGGTGATGTTGCTGACATACGTCGTCTTCCACCCGATGGCCTGCGCGGCGCGGACGATGAGATCGGAGGTGAGGAAGGTCCTGAAATTGCCGATGTGCGCGTACGAATACACGGTCGGACCGCAATTGTACATCCGCAGGTGGTTCGGTTCGAGCGGGGCGAGGGATTCCACCTTGCCCGAAAGGGTGTTAAACAACTGGAAGGGCGGATGCGAAGGCATGCGGTGTGAGGTGAGAGTGGGAGTATGGGGGATGGGAGTATGGGGGTATTTTCACCAGCGCCGCCTTATACCCGGCCGTCCCGCCAAAGTGCCATTTTTCCCGATGCGACGCTGAGCCCCCTTAAACCTTAAACCTCGAACCTTAAACCCCTTGCCTCACCGTCTCCCACACCAGATGCGCCAGCTGGGGGACGATCAGTTTTTCCATGGCGAGGCGAACGGCGTTGGTCGATCCCGGGGTAGAGAACACGAGCGTGCGCCCCATCACGCCGGCCGTTGCGCGGCTGAGCATCGAGGCGGAGCCGATCTGGTCGTACGACAGCATCCGGAAGAGCTCGCCGAACCCCGGCAGCGTCTTATCGAGCCGGCCGGCGACGACCTCGTACGTGGTGTCCCGCCGGCTGATGCCCGTCCCGCCGTTGAGCAGAATGACTTCCGCCAGGCCGGCCAGTTCATCGAGCAACGGCCCGATCCGCGCCGGCTCGTCGGGTACGATTCGGTAGGCCACGACAGGGTGGCCGGCGTCGGCTAGGAGTGCCTTCATCAATCCGCCGCTGGTGTCGGTGGCCTCCGTGCGGGTGTCGCTCACGGTGACGACGGCGACTCGCACCGGGGTGTCGCGGGATAACTGTTCGTGTTCAGTGTGGCTCATGGGCGGCTCTGGAGGGCTCTTGTGCGTCTGGAAGGCTGGTCTCGCCGAACCACCTCGGCGGGTCATAGCCATGGCCCCCGAGCGGATGGCAGCGGCCGAGTCGATACACGGTCAGCACGAGCCCTTTAACCACCCCGTATTTGCGCAGCGCCAGGATCGCGTACTGCGAACAGGTGGGCTGGAAACGGCACATGGGGGGAAGATGGGGGGAGATAAATAGCTGATACCCTCGGACGAGGCCGATCAGCACCTGGCCGGGCAATTGGATAAGACGCTGGAGCATGGGAGCAAGGCAAGCCGTGAACGTACCGTGGTAAGTAGGCGGCTCCTTGTTGGTTCCACGCCGGCTACCGGAGCCCGGCTTTTCGCGTCCCGCTCACCCCGGGCCGCGCAGGCCGCAATACCCGCCCCGAAGGCTGGAGCCGGCTGACCCGGCTTGAGGTCCGCGGCCGCGCCTCCTCCAGGGCCTCGCGCGCGCCTTCCTGGAAGGTCCGAATCCGCTCGGCGGGCGCCTGGCCGGCGATAAACGGGTCGAGCGCCTCGTCGATCGCCTCAAAAAACAAAAACCGCTTCGGGTCGATCTGGCGTCTCGAGAGATCCAGCGGCGTGGCGTTGACCGCCCAGGGGGGCGTCGCGCCGTTTTTCATCGAGATCGGGCTGTAAAAGTGCCGCGTCTCGCGGGAAAAAGGCCGGTCGGTCGCCGGCGCCGCGTACACCTTCATGGCTACCTCGACCGCCTTCACCCAGCTCTCCACGTTCGTGTGCTGGTTCAGGCTCAGGAGGTATGTGCGGCGCGGGCTCGGGGTGTTAAACGCGCTGAACTGGAGGGTTTCGAGCACCACCTCGCGGTACGTCTCGCCGCGGTAGGCCGTTTCGACCCGGTTTCGGACGACCCACGCGACCAGCTCCTGCTCGTCGCCGCGGTCGGATTCCGACAACATGCACCGCGCCAGCCACACCACTTCATCCATCTCCAGGGGAGGCAACGCGCGCAGCTTCTCGAGCACGCTGTCACTCGCCGCGGCCCGGCAGATCCAGGGGCCGACCATCGCCCAGCAGGCGATCAGCAGTACTTTTTTCCCCAAGCGTGACAATCGTTCCATCCTCGTGCGTGCCTCCCGGCGGAAACCTATACGCGAAGTGCGCTTTCTGAAGTGTCATTCCCGTCGATGCGGGACCTAAGGGCCTCGCCGGCACCTGTTGCCCAACTTCCACCCAACTCGCCATCCCCATGCGCGCCGACGCTCTCCTGGATCAGGTCAAATTTAATGCCGATGGACTCGTGATCGCGGTAGCGCAGGACCATGCCACCGGCGAAGTCCTCATGCTCGCCTACATGAACGCGGCGACACTCCGCCAGACGATCGAGACGGGCGTGATGACGTACTGGAGCCGCTCCCGCCAGAAGGTGTGGGTGAAAGGGGAGAGCAGCGGGAATACGCAGGTCGTCCGCGAGGTGTCGATCGATTGCGACGGCGACGCCCTGCTCTTTAAAGTCGACCAACGCGCCGCCGCCGCCTGCCACACCGGCCGCGTGTCGTGCTTCTACCGCCGGCTCGACGACGGCGCGCTCGTCGTAACCTCCGAGCCGCTGTTCGACCCGAACGACGTGTATAAGAAAGTTTAAGGTTCGAGGTTTAATACTGTGACAGTTTTTTTACTGAACCGCCCCTGATGATCAGGCCCCTCCTCGCCCCGAGGAGGGGCAGATCCCGTCGGCGCGTAGCGGTGACGGGATGGGGAGGAGCAAAGAGATGCCTGGCGGATGGGTCAACAGGCATCCCCAGTCGCTGCCTGTATTTTCTCAAACTCGGCCGTCAGGTCGAGTCGCAAAAAAGGGTCCGCGTTGACGTCGGGCCGTACTCCTCCCCGTTCCGACATCGATAAATCGACGTCGGAACTCGCCCCTCCTCGAAGCGAGGAGGGGCCTGATTTGTCAAGCGGCAGCGCCTTGATTTGTAAACTGTCCGGAGTATTAAGGTTCAATGTGTAAGGATTGCTCCTTTAACGTTGAACCTCGAACCTTAAATCCTTAATCGCTTCCAAGCGGTCCGAACCCCGCCACCTGGCTCTGGATCTGCTGTTTATCGCCGGAGATCACGATCACCATCTCCTCATCCCGCAGGTAGGTCTCCGCGATGTGTTGTACGCCTTCGGGGGTGACGGCGTGGATCTTCTCGACGTACGTCGCCAGGTAGGCATCCGGCAGGCCGTGCAGGTCGAGGAAGTTGATCTGGCCGATGATGCCCTGGCGCGACGAGTTCTGGAGCACGAACGTGCCGGCCATGTAGTTTTTGATGCCCTCCAGTTCCTCAGGCGAGGGCGGTTCACTCTGCAGGCGGTCGATCTCGTAGAAGATCTCCTTGATCGCCGGCCCGGTCACGTTGGTCGTCACGGCGGCCGATTGCACCCAGTAGCCGTCGCGGTACCGGACGGATACCGAGCTGAAGGGAGAATACGTGTAGCCTTTGTCCTCCCGGATGTTGCGCGTGATGCGCGACCCGAAGGAGCCGCCGAGCAGGGAGTTGGTGACGAGCATCGGGATGTAGTCGTCGCTCGACGGGTCGATCGTGGGGAGACCGATGTAGAGGTTGGATTGTTCGGCTCCGGGGATGTCCACGATATGCACCTCGCGGCGGGATGCCGGCGCCGGCTCTTCGCGGGTGGGCTGAATCCCGCCTTTCCACCCGCCCAGCGCGGTTTCGATCGCCGAACGCACGGCCGCTTCGTCGAACACGCCGGCTACGTAGATTCGGGCCCGAGCGGCGTTGAAGTGGGTGTTGTAGAAGGCCCGCACCGCCTCGATCGTGTAGCCGCTCAGCTGCTCTTCGTTCGGGAAGACGCGGCCGTAGGGGTGCTCGCCGTACATCACCTTCCGAAACTCGGCCAGGGCGATGGAATTGGGCTCGGTTTTCTGGATGCTCAGTTGGCGGACGAGGTCGCGTTTCAAGCGCTCAACCTCGCCGCCCGGAAGGCTGGGGTTCTGGGCGATGTCCGCGATCAGGGAGACCACGTTCGGCGTGAACTCGCTCAGCACGTCGCCGGAAATCGATGTCTGGTCCAGCCCCACGCCGATGTTGATCTCGCCGCCCATCCGGGCCGCTTCCGCGGCGATGTCCTCGGCGGAACGGCTGTTGGTGCCCTCTTTCATGAGGTCGCCAAGGAGGTCGGCCAGCCATACCTGGTCGCCGGTCTCATCGACGTTGCCGGTGCCTACAATCAGCTGGACGGTGGCCTTGGGCAGGCTGCCGTACGGGATGAGGGTCACTTTGAGCCCATTGCCGAGCGTGAAGGTGGAGCGTGCCGGCAGAACAAAATCCCGCGGGGCGTCGCCCAGCGGCGGCGTCTGTTTTTGAGCCAGCGCCGGCGCGGCCAGGATACCAAGCGCCAGCAAGTGGAAGAGGAGGGTGCGATACATTGGAGTGTGTGGCATTTGCGATGTCGGAATAACCGTGGCGACACGATATATCGTGTCCGCGTCATGGTGTGAACGCTGGCGGGGAATCCTCACCCGGCCGGCTTTTGCGGGGTCTCGAACGTGGGCTCGACGGTCAGGACGGTCCGGTTCGTGGAGCGGAGGTATTCCTGCGCGGTCTTGAGGATGAGGTCTGGGGTGACTTTCCGAAACTCATCTTCCAGCGAGTTGATGCGCGCCGGGTCGTTGTCGAACAGGGCGAAGGAAGCGAGCAGGTCCGCGCGGCCGAAGCCGAAGAAGCCGCCGGCGGCGTCGTAGAGGTTGGAGCGCATCTTGACGACGGCGCGGTCGAGCGTCTCCTGGTCGACGGGGTTGGTGGCGAGGTCGATCAGCACGCTATCGAGCGCCGCGATGATGGAGTCTGCCGGCACGTTCGAGTCGTGGAACAGCGAGCCCATCCACAACATCGGCCCGTTGTAGTTGAACATGTTGCCGAGCAGGTTGATGCCGCCGTCGACGCTGCCGGTCAGGCCGCGGTCCTTAACGATGGCCTGGCGGATCCGGCTATCGTCGCCCTGGAGCAGGATCTGGTCGATAAGCCCCATCGCGTAATATTCCGGGGTGTTACGCTCGGGCATGTGGTAGGCAAAGGCGAGCGCCGGCCGCTGGGCGAGCTTGTCCGTTTTGCTGGCGCGCTTTTCGGTGGTCTGGCGCGGCTCGGTGAGGTCCGGCATGGCCGGCAGTTCGGAGGGCGGGATATCGCCGAAGTACTGCTTGACGAGTTCGAGCGCGGGGGCCTCCTCGAAGTCGCCCACGATCACGACTACCGCGTTGTTGGGGGCGTAAAAGGTGTCGAAAAACGCCTGCACGTCCTCCAGCGTCGCGGCCTCGAGATCGGTCAGTTCGCCGTAGAAGTTGTGGGCGTTGTGCCAGTTTTCGTTGGCGTACTGCGGCATGTCCAACCAGGGGAAGCCGCCGTAGGGTTGGTTGAGGACGTTGACGCGGACTTCGTTCTTGACCACATCTTGCTGGTTCACGAGGTTCTCCTGCGTGACGGCGAGGCCCCGCATGCGGTCGGCCTCGGCCCAGAGCATGGTTTCGAGCTTGTGCGCCGGCACGATCTGGAAGTAGTTCGTGAAGTCGAACCGAGTGGAGCCGTTGAGCACGCCGCCGTTATTCTGCACGAGCGAGACGAACTCCATCTTCCCGAGGTTTTCCGATCCCTGAAACATCATGTGCTCAAAGAGATGTGCGAACCCGGTGCGGTCCCTCGGCTCGTTGCGGAAGCCGATATTGTAGTAGACGGCGACGACGACGGTGGGTGCCGTTTTGTCTTGCGAGAGGACGACGCGGAGTCCGTTTTCCAGTGTGTGGTAGGCCACCGGCACCTGATAGGTCGACGGCGCCGGCGTGTCGGCGGCGGGTGAACAGGCCGAGAGGACGACGCTCGCGAGGAGGGCGCCCGCTACGAGAGAGGATCGCATAGACGTTGGGGTTGATGAGGGATCCACGGGCCGCATGGCGCGACTCAGGGCAACATGCCCTGCTGCTACGGCGGGATCAAAAAGAGGTTGCGGCCGGCATGGGGCCGGCGTTCTTACTCCATCGCCTCGATCCAGCCGGTCCGGCCGCTGGGAGACGTGACGCCCAGGTAATCCCCGAACTCGCCAAAAACGGGGAGATGGCTGGCCACGCTTACGCTGTCGATCGGCACCGAGGCGCTCGTGGCCTGTCCGCGCACGGGCAC
>JBGSPJ010000538.1:0-18404 GCA_041738655.1 Rhodothermales bacterium
GGCCTGCAGCGCCGCCATGGCGCGGGTCATCCGCGAAGCGCGCGCCTCCTCTTCCTCCACCTGAAACCGGTGGTACTCCTGCAGTTGCTCCTGCACCGCCAACAGATCGAGCATAGGTCTTCGTGGACATCGGGTAACCAATTTCGGACTCAAAGGTATGACGCGGGGCGCACTTCTGCGCGATCCGTTGCTTGCATCCTTCCATGGCCGGCATTTATCTCCATATCCCCCGTTTATCGCATCCCGCCGCCGCGCGCGTCGCCCGGCCCCAGCGCGGCCCGGTGACCCGGCTCGTCCAGGCCATCACCAACGAATTGGCGTATTACGGCGAGGCCCTCGCCAAAAACGAAACCGTCGAAGCCCTGTACCTCGCCGGCCACCCCGGCGATTTGTTGGACGATGAGCTCGGCGCCATCGTCGAGGCCGTCGTCGCGCACTACGATACGGCCGCGATGACCGAATGCACGATCGACGCCGACCCCCCGACGCTCGAGCAGGATACACTTCGTGCGTACCACGCGCTGGGCATCAACCGGCTCCACCTGAAGATTGGCTCCTTCTTCCCGAACGACCGGACGGCGCTCGGCCTACCAGCCGATGGGGAGCGCGTCCTCCAGGGCATCGAACGCGCCCGGGCCACCGGCTTCGACGCCCTGTCCGTCGAGTTCGCTTTCGGGATGCCGGAACAGCCCGAGGAGTACTGGATGGCCAACCTCCAACGCGCCCTAACGCTGACGATCCCCCATGTGGTCTTCGCCACCGCGAATTCGAAAGAGGATGCCCCGCCGGCCCAGTGGGCCCGCAACCTCAACCTGCCCTTCGAAGACCCCGAATGGACCTACCGGTACGACACCGCCGCCCGGTATCTTCGTGACAACGGATACGAACCCTACCTGCTGACGAGTTTTACCCGGGGCGAGGCTCACAGTCAGTTTCATCAGCTGGTGGCCAACCACGGCCACGTGCTTGGCATTGGGCCCGGGGCGCACTCGTTCTGGTGGCACGGGACGTCGTATACCCGCGCGCATCGGTGGGACAATGTGCGCGAGATGCCACGGTATACCGACCTGCTGTTGCAGCGTCAGTTGCCCGTGAACACCCGAACGACCATCGACCTGGATACCCTGGGGGAAGAGTTTCTGCTCTTTCAGTTGAGTACCTCGGCCGGCGTAAACTTGCGCCGGCTGGAAACGCAGTACGGGGTCGATGTGTTGACGGAACGGCTTGAGGCCCTTGCCCGCCTCGAATCCGACGGCCTTATCGAGCCGATTCGCAACCAGAACTTGCGCCTGACGTTGCTTGGTAGAACCCACTGGACCGAAGTGACCGACGCCCTCCTTGCCTGACCTCTTGTTTGTATCCATGACAGCTATCCACACGATGCGTCGGTTCGCCGTACTGAGTGCGCTTGCGCTAGGCCTCCTCGCCGGCTGCGGCAACGACGAACCCGTCATGCAGACGGACATCCCCTTCCGGCCCGACGGGATCCTCGAGGTGCTGCGCGCCGATGGCGGGGTGATCACGACCCTCGTCATCGAAATCGCCGAAGGCGACTCCGCCCGTCAGCGCGGCCTGATGCAGCGCCGCTCGCTGCCGGCGCGTGGTGGGATGCTGTTCCTGGATGATGAGGTCAAAATCCAGGGGTTCTGGATGAAGAATACGCCGCTGCCCCTCGACATCATCTTTATCGGGGCCGACTCATCCATCATCAACATCGCTGAACGGACGCTGTCCTTTTCCGAGAGCACGTGGTATTCCAGCGCGCCGGCCCAGTACGTGCTTGAAGTGCGCGCCGGCTTCACCGCCCGCAACGGCATCGACAGCACCGCCTCGGTGCGCTGGCGGCGCGTCCCTCCCGATCAACAGTAAACCCGATTCCCGATGAAGCTTTTTTCTTGTGCCGGCCTGCTCCTCTTCGTCGCGCTTGTTTCCGGCTGCGGCCCTTCGGACACCCGTCCGACCGAAGCGCCGGCGGCGGCTTCCATTCCGTTTCGGAACGACGGCACGCTGCGGTTTACCCGGGGCGAGGAAGACCTGCTCACGATCGCGATCGAAATCGCGGACACCGACTCGTCCATCATTCGAGGACTGATGCAGCGCACCTCCCTCCCCGATTTGTCCGGGATGCTGTTTCTCATGCCATCGGAAGAACCCCAGAGCTTCTGGATGGCGAATACTCCCCTAGCGCTGGATCTGTTTTTCGCCAACACGACCGGCGAGATCGTCTCCATCGCCCGTTACACCCGTCCCCTCTCGCCCGAGCCCGTCCTCTCGAACCTACCCGCCCGGTTTGTGCTGGAGACCCCGGCCGGCTTCGCCGACAGCCACGGCATCATCGAGGGCGACCGCATCGAGTGGGAGCGAACGGATTGAGACGGCGGCCCTTGATCTGCACACCCCGTCTATTTCACCAGCGCGAGCCGGCGAGTCTCCACGAACGCCCCCGCCTGAACCCTTAGCAGGTAGACCCCCGAGGCCAGGCCGGCGGCGTCGAAAGTGAATATATGAGCGGCTCCACCTGCCAGGTTGCCATCGTGCAAGAGCGCAACTCGTCGCCCGAGCGTGCCAAAAATTTCGAGTCGGTAGTTTTGCGAAGCTGACGGTAGTATGGAGATTTCCAGCCGATCTCTAAAGGGATTAGGGCTTGCAGTAACCATGACCTGGTTTGCCCGGAGGAGGTCCGGCTCTATCCCTACCCGAGTTCCAGTTCGCAGTCCCCCGAGAATAGATAATTCATTAAAAAACTCATTCATTTCAACAACGATCTCACCGGACATCGAGACACGAGTCAGCTGATCGTTTCTTCTCATATAAAAGTATCTACCCACATCGTCGTACGTTGTTAAGCCTATCGCCGCGGTGAACACATCCGACCCCATTCCGATATCCGCGATTGTAGACAATGTCTGATCACGAAGACTGTATTTTTGGAGCTTATTTGGACAACATGTCGTTCGTAAAAAAAGACTTTCCCCTACGGAATCATAGGCCAGGATAGTCCTACCAGACATCGACGCCACGTCGTTGACAACGCCACGGAGTGCATCCACCTCGATAAGACGTTCATTTCGAATCATGAAGATTCGGCTCCCATTGCTTGTGGCTAATGCAGGACCTGAAACGGTAGTGAAATAATCACCTCGCAGATCCCACACCGAATCACGAGCCACCTCCATTCCATTTTCATCGTAATGAATTACAATATCTGCGAGAACTTTTTCCGCCGTGCCTATCTCGGCAATCAGTTCTTGATTCCCTGTCTCCGGATCAATCATAACCAGGTTATTCGGGCAACAGATCGTACTGGCAAAGATCTGCCCTGTGTTCTGATCTTGCGCTATGAGTTCCCGCACGTCCTCCAACGGGGCAACTTCTGCAATGGAACCGTCCTCCGTTGAAATTCGGATAAGCTTAAAATTCCTGATCAGATAAAGATTTCCGCTTGCCTCGTCGAAAACACTGCCACCTATCGTCCCCGTAAAAAAATCCCCCTGGAATGTCCAAACAGTGTCCTGGCCAACCAGATTTCCAAACTCATCATAGGAGTCGATAATATCCGTCACCACATATTCACCTGTACCAACCTCGGCAATGACTTCCATCCCCCCGGTCTGTGTGTTGTACTGGACGATGGTATTCGGGCAACAGGGTGTCATTCCGAGAACAAGCGGATCCGACTGGGCCTGTACGGGCTCAGTCAGGATAATTTGGGCAACTAGTGCTGCAAAAGCATATGGATAAAGCAGCCACTTCATCTATTTTACCTATGGCACGCATGGACTCGTTTTGCGCGATGCGTTGCCTGTAGGAGTGACGTTCACGAGCCATTTGGCGCGTGCCAGGCCACCAAACGTTTACCGGGGAAACGCGCAACGCGTAGCGTCACAAAATAACTCCACGTTCGTCCAAAAGCACCACTTCCCTGGTGTACCCGCTTATTTCAACAGCGCGAGCCGGCGAGTCTCCACGAACGCCCCCGCCTGAACCCGTAGCAGGTAGACCCCGGAGGCCAGGCCGGCGGCGTCCAAGGTGAACGTGTGGGCGACTCCACCCGCCAGAATGCCGTCGTTCAAGAGGGCAACCTGCCGGCCCGTTATGTCAAACACGGACACCCGAGCTGGTGTCGCCTCGGGTAGGGCCAGGGCGAAGGTCGTCCGCGGGTTAAACGGATTCGGATAGGGGGCGGTCATCGTGAAGGGCGCGAATGCTCCGACGGGCGCCACGGCATCGTCATGTCGCACGGCGAAGGAAAAGCCCGGGCCTCCGAGGTTGCCGGCGGCCGGACTGAACTCGCTCGTGTTGCCCAGGGTGTCTGTGGCTGTGAGCACTACATAATCGGAGGCATCCCAGCTGACACTCGCCGCATCGATCTCGAAGCCGACCTGCTGGCCCGGTGTGGTATACGTGTCGGTTCCGATGTGGACCCTCCCTTCACCGCTCGTCGCGTCGTCGGCCAGGTAGACGTCGATCGTGAGGGGATAAGGAACGTAGAGGTCACTCGACGAGACCGAGTATTCCACGACGAGCGAGTTGTTGCCTGGACGGTAGAAGGCGCGGGAAACGTCCGGGTAGTTCATCGTGGCGTTCGCGTCCAGATCAACGTCGTCAACATCATTCGCCGAGATACCATCCAGATTCAGATCGATGCCGAGACCATCGTTGTCGTGGATGTTGTTGCCGCGGATGGTGTTTTCGACGGGTGCTCCCGAGGTTCCAGACTCGTTGAACCCGATACCGTTTGCGTTGAAGGCGATGGTGTTTGCCTTGCTGGTCAGATAGGGGATCACCGCGTTTTTGCCCTGACCGATGGTATTGTCGGTGGCGGTGGCCTCGGAGAGGAAGATACCGTCATCGATATTGCCGAGGTCAGCGCCGGCGGCGTCGGTCCCGATGTAGTTACCCTGTATTTTGTTATCTCCCCCCCAGATGTAGATCCCGATGGTGTTGAAACCGATGACGTTGCTCTGCCCGGGTTCACCACCACCGATGATGTTGTTATTCCCTTCAAGCAGGATTCCCTTAGAAGCATTCCCCAGATTACGCCCGGCGGCATCGGTGCCGATGTAATTCCCACGAACCAGGTTGTGCTCGTCGTCGATGATGAGGCCGTTTGCTGTGCCGTGCCCGATGGTGTTGCCCATACCCGGTTCCGATCCACCGATGGTGTTGTAATTCGAGCGGACGACGATGCCTCCGTAGCTTTGATGAGAGGACGCTGTGCCGTTGCCGAAGTCAGCGCCCGTATCGTCGGTACCGACGTAGTTGCCGCGGATCAGGTTGTATTCGCCGTTAATGACGTGGATGCCCGCGTTCCCATTAAACCCGACCACGTTGCCGAGCCCTATTTTTCCTACCGTGTTGTAGCCGCTATTCAAGTAGATCCCCACTACGCCGTTGCCCACTGCGGTGCCATCTTCGCGTACGCCCGATCGGTTGCTTGTGAGGACGTTGTTGTGGCTTTTAACATAAAAGCCGTAGAACGGGAAATTGCCGACTGTGAGTCCTCTGATCGAGCTGCCGCCGGAGCCCGTGTCCAGTATCAATCCGGAGGCCGTGGTTACGGTCCCCGGGCTCGGCAGGTTGGATCCATCGAGGAAGACTTCCCCCGCGGCGGTGAGTCCGTCGATGACTATTGTCTGGGTGATGGCCGGCAATGCACCCGAGGCAAGCTGGATCACCGCGGCGCCGCCCGAAAGTGGGATGCTGGTGAACCGGATGACGTCCGGCCCGCCGGCGTTGGGGGTGGCGTTGGCTTCTTCGATGGCCGCCCGCAGGGTGCAGATCCCCGCGGCCGTGCGGCACACCCCGTTGCCCGGGTTGTTGTCCGGATCGTCGGCGGTGCTGTTGACCTCGAAGATGTTCTGGGCGCCCGCCGGGGCGGCGAGCACGAAGATCGAGAAAAACAGGAGAACGGATAATGCTCGCAACATGGCATACCTCGCAAAAGATCGATGGGGATACAGGGTCTCAGGCGAGGTTCGGCGACAGAAGTGGCCATTGTGTGCAAAAATATCCCGCATAAAAAAAGCCATGGCTAATCATTGACAACAAAATTTGTCAAGCCTATCTTATGCCCATGATCGACATCCAAGTCATAGATGATCCGGCGGTCGCGACCGTGGCGTTGGAGCCCATGCGGAGCCGGCTTTTGTCCGAACTGGCGACACCCGCCTCGGCGGCGACGCTGGCCGCTCGGGTGGGTCTGGCCCGTCAGAAGGTCAACTACCACCTGAAAGCCCTCGAGGCGCACGGGTTGGTGCGCATGACCGAGGAACGCAAGTGGGGCGGGCTGACCGAGCGGCTGGTAGTCGCGACAGCCGCTTCCTACGTCGTTTCCCCGGGGGCGCTGGGGCCGGTCGCGGTCGACCCGAACCGGGAGGTCGACCGGTTGTCGGCGGGGTATCTCATCGCCCTGGGCGCGCGGATAGTCCGCGAGATGGGCGATCTCATCCGGCGAGCAAAGGAATCGGACAAGCGCCTGGCGACCCTCTCGATAGATACCGAGGTGCGCTTTCGGTCCCCGGTGGACCGGGCGGCATTCAGCGAAGAACTCGCCGAAGCCATTACAACACTCGTTTCGAAATACCACGATGCATCTGCCGAGGGCGGCCGAGCACACCGCCTGGTCGTCGTGGCGCATCCTTTACCACAAAAGTCCGAATCGGACGAACCTTCATGAGCGTAAAAAAAGAAGCCTCCGGACGCCGTTCCGTCGAGATTGAAATCGAGGTACCCGGCACGCCGGAAGAAGTGTGGCAGGCCATCGCCACGGGGCAGGGTATTTCTTCCTGGTTCGTGCCGGCTGAATTTGAGGAAGAGGGTGGGAAGCCGGTCGCTGTAACGTTGAATTTCGGCCCGTATATGGATTCGCGCTCCGTGGTGACGGCGTGGAACCCGCCGCGGTTGTTCGCCAGAGAAGGAGCGGGCTGGGTCCCGGGCTCACCGCCGATTGCGACCGAGTTCAGCGTCGAAGCGCGTTCGGGCGACGTCTGCGTCGTGCGGGTGGTGCAGAGCCTGTTTGCCAGCACGGACGATTGGGACGGACAGCTGACTGGCGCCGAAGAGGGCTGGCCCAGCATCGCCCGCATTCTGCGGCTTTATCTCATGCATTTCCGTGGGCAGCGTTCAGCAATTCTGCGGATCATGGCTCCCGTGCCCGGAAAGGCGGCGGAGGCGTGGGCCTTGCTGACCGCGACACTGGGGCTGAATGGCATACAAGCCGGGAAGAATTGGACTGCTCCAGCAGACGCTCCTGAGCTTGGAGGTGTCGTGGAGCACGTCGGCGAGAGCCCATACGGCGTCCTGCTGCGACTTGACGAGCCGGGACCAGGCACCGCCGCCTTCGGAACCATCGAGTTTGGCGACGCGGTATTGGCGACAGCGACGTTCTATATGTACGGCGATGACGCGGCCGCTGCGGTCGCCCGCGAGACCCCGCGGTGGGAAGCCTGGTTCCAGCAACGCTTCCCGATGCCGGCGGAAGTGAGCCACGGCGGCTGACCCCGCGTACGCCTCTGCTTCTCGTACTCGTACTCAGCGAAGCGGTACTCCTACTCGTACTCGACTCCTTCATCGAGGCATAGCCACAAACACACTGTACACCCCCCGCACGTCGCCGGCGTCGAAGTCGTACGCCCGGTCATCCGCATACTTCTCCTGCACAAACGCCGGCCGACTGTCGCGCGCGCCATGGCAGGCGAGACAGGTTGGCTCGACCTCGATGCGCTGCAGGTAGCGCCATCCCGGCACACCGGCGCGTGCGTCGCGGACCCATAGCGTATCGATTCCGGGGCGTTCGGTGAACCGGTGGATCGCGTCGGCCGCGAGGCTGTCCGCCGCGTTGGCGGGGTTGCGGTACTTGACGGCCATCTGCCGCACCTCCCAGCCCGTCGATTGCGCCAGGGCGGCCGCGCGTTGCCCGACAGGTTTACAGACCCGCGCAAAGGTCTCGGCATCCACCGATTCTGAGCCGATCGTGCCGGCGAGGCCGATACGCATGGCATCGATCCCCCCGATTTCGATGGCGACGTGCGAGCGCAGCGTATCGGCGGGGGTGGATACCGCGTTGGGCGTTGAGGTAGGCGTCTGACAGGCGGCAACAAGCACGCTTGCTATCGCGCCGGCGATGACGAATCGTTTCATGGGGTGTTGTTGGATGCAGGCATCGACTCTGCCAGCCAGCGGCGGACGGCGTGTTCGGGAAGGGCGCCGACGAATTCGTTCACCACCTCCCCATCAACAAATAGCTTCACGGCCGGGATACCGCGGATACCGAAGTGTCGGGCGACTTCCGGGTTGGTGTCCGTGTTGATCTTGACGAGGCGCCAGGCGCCCTGGCTCTCGTGAGCCAGCTTTTCGAGTGTGGGGCCGAGGATGCGGCAGGGGCCACACCAGGGCGCCCAGAAATCGACCAGGACGGGTTTGCGGGCGCTGGCGTCGAGCACTTCCTTCTGGAAGGCGGCGGGTACTGGAGTCATGCGTGTAAGGCGGGCCTCCGCGGCACGAAGCCGGCGGAGGCCCGCATCTGGTTCTTCAGGGCACGATCAGGCAAAGACCGGCTCGCGCTCGATGGCGTGTTGCAGCTGGTACGTCGTGAAGCTGTCGTTGACATAGGTCACCGCGTAGCCTTTGCGCGCCAGGAAGGAGGATGCCGCCGCCGCACGGGCACCACTCGCACAGTAGACGACAAGCGTCTTTTCATTGGGCAGCCGCTCCTTCATGTACTGGGGGAGCCGGGTGTACGCCGCGTTTAACGCGCCGGGCACATGGGCGGTTCGGAATTCCGAGGCAAAGCGGACGTCCAGAAAGGCCACGTCCGGCCGGCCCATGAGCGCGCTGGCGCCGGCGAAGTCGACCTCCGGGATCGACGTCGAGGGGCCGCCCTCTTCGAAAAACCGCTCCTGCGTGTCGAAATCCGCGAACCCTACGATGCGGTCGTAGCCGATGCGAATGAGGTCGCGCACCGCTTCCTCCACCCCGTCTTCGTGGGCGATGAGCACGATCGGCGTCATCTCGTCCATCACCAGCGACCCGACGACCGTGTTAAAGGCTCGATTCAACGGGGCATAAAGTGATCCCGGGATGTGGCGGGCCATGAAGCCGCTCCGATCGAGCCGGGTATCCACAACAAGCGCTTCACCGCGGGAGACAACCTGCTTCAGTTCGGCCGTCGTCATCCGCGCCGGCCTCGGCAGGCTACCCAGCACCGGCGCGCCCATCTTGTTGTCGCGCTTCATGCGGGCGAAGTACATCTGCGGTTCGGGCTGTCCGGAAAGGATGGCGTGGACAAAGGCGTCTTCGCCATCGGAGGCCGCCGCGAGGGAGGCATTGTAGAGCTTTTCGTAGCCGACGGTGGTCGTGGGCACGGCGCCGAGGGCTTTGCCGCAGGTGGACCCGGCGCCGTGCGCCGGCCACACCTGGATGTATTCCTGGAGCTTTGTGAACGTGGGCAGCGAGCCATAGAGGCGGCGCGCGGAAGGCTCCTGGACGCCGTGCATGCCGGCAGCCTGTTCAAGCAAGTCCGGCCGGCCGAGGTCGCCCACAAACACGAAGTCACCCGATGCGATGCCGATCGGTGTCGTGGCTCCCGAGCCACGGTCGGTCACCAGGAAGCTCATGTGCTCGGGTGTATGGCCGGGAGTGTGCAGCGCCTTGATGTCGATATTCCCCACCGAAAACACGTCCCCGTCCTTCAACAGCCGGTACGTGTAGGGCGTGCCGTTCTGCCGGGGCTGTTTGATCCACTCGTATTTCCAGTTCTCGTCGCCTTCGTCGGACAGATAAAGGGTGACCCCATAACGCTCGGCCAGCTCGCGCCCGCCTGACAGGAAGTCGGCATGGATATGGGTTTCCGCCACCGCCACGATGCGGAGGCCTTCCTGTTCGGCGGCGTCTATGTACCGGTCGATATCGCGCTCGGGGTCGATGATGAGCGCTTCACCGGTTTTCTGGCAACCGATGAGATAGGCGTATTGAGCCAGTTTGGGATCGAAGAGTTGACGAAAGAGCATGGCGAAACCTCGCTTGGTCCGAATAACACGAAGTACATGTCATTACATGTATGACAACACTTTCAGTATACGAACCGAGCGAGGGGGGCGTCTGTAGGTGAAACCCTGATCTGACTGAGCGGAGGAGCCGGGGAAGTGCAACAGCGCGTCGTCAACTACAGTTTACAATCCAAACGATTCGCCGCAGGCGCAGGTACGGGCGGCCTGGGGGTTATTAAAGAAAAAGCCTTTGCCTTCGAGGCCGTCGCTGAAGTCGAGCTCCGTACCCTCGACATACCGCCAGCTGCGGTGATCGAGGACCACATGGAGGGAATCGACGCCGACCATCCGGTCGGTTTCCTGGCGCGTGGTGTCCCACCCGAGGTCGTACGTCAGCCCCGAGCAGCCCCCGGGCACGACGGCGATCCGGAGGAACGTGGAAGCCGGGTCAACGCCCTCTTTTTGGGCGATTTCACGTAATCTAACGATGGCGCGCGGCGTGATGCGGATGTCCATGGCAACGACTGGATGACCTGACGGGAAACGCCGGCTCGGCCTCGAGTCGGCTGCGGTGACTACAGCGCACGAAAGGCATAGTTCCACCTTCTGCCCGGCCGGTTCGAAGCCGCAACGGAAGGCGGCAGGGCCTTTTCGACTCCGCCGGCCGGATGAGAAGTTTATGTAATATGGATTTAATCTAAATTGGGAACAGCCCGTCTACCGGGGCTGTTGTATACGCGCGTTGACAATCTAACGAGCGAACCTGGAACCCCATGAGCCAGAGCCAGAGCGACACCGACTTCTTGCACGAGGTGGCCCGCGAGGACTACAAGTACGGCTTCGTCACGAAGATCGAAGCAGAGACAGCGCCGAAGGGCCTGAGCGAGGATACCGTCCGGTTCATCTCCGCGAAGAAAAACGAGCCGGAGTGGATGCTCGAGTGGCGGCTGCGCGCCTTCCGCCACTGGCAGACGCTCCTTCAGAAGGAGGCCTATCCAAAATGGGCCCACCTGTCGTACCCGGAGATTGACTTTCAGGACATCAGCTACTACTCCGCACCGAACACGCGGCCGAAGTACAACAGCCTGGATGAAGTCGACCCCGAGCTCCTGAGCACCTTCGAGCGCCTCGGTATTTCGTTGTTGGAGCAGAAGCGCCTCACCGGCGTCGCGGTGGATGTGGTGATGGACAGCGTATCGGTGGCCACCACCTTCAAGGAGCAACTCGGCGAGCTGGGCATCATTTTCTGCTCGTTCGGGGAAGCGATCCAGGAGCATCCGGATCTCGTCCGCGCCCACATCGGGTCGGTGGTGCCCTACACCGATAACTTCTACGCCGCGCTCAACTCGGCGGTATTCTCCGACGGCTCGTTTTGCTACATCCCGAAGGGCGTGCATTGCCCGATGGAGCTGTCGACCTATTTCCGGATCAACGAGGCTGGCACCGGGCAGTTCGAGCGGACGCTGATCGTGGCGGAAGAAGGCAGCTATGTGAGTTACCTCGAGGGCTGCACCGCCCCGATGCGCGACGAAAACCAGCTGCACGCCGCGGTCGTCGAGATCGTCGCGCGGAAGGACGCTGAAGTCAAGTACTCGACGATCCAGAACTGGTACCCCGGCGATAACAATGGCAAAGGCGGGATCTACAACTTCGTCACCAAGCGCGGCATCTGCGAGGGGGACAACGCGAAGATCGCCTGGACCCAGCTCGAAACCGGCAGCTCGATCACCTGGAAATATCCGAGCGTAATCCTGAAGGGCGATCACTCGGTCGGCGAGTTCTACTCGGTCGCCTTCACCAAGGGACGCCAGCAGGCCGACACCGGCACGAAGATGATCCACCTCGGGAAAAACACCCGCAGCACGATCATATCGAAAGGGATCTCCGCCGGCCACGCCCAGAACAGCTACCGCGGCCTGGTGAAGATCGCCAAAAACGCCGACGGCGCCCGTAATTTCTCGCAGTGCGACTCGATGCTGCTCGGCTCTACCTGTGGGGCGCACACCTTCCCGTATCTCGAGATCGCCAACCCGACCGCCCAGGTCGAACACGAGGCAACGACCTCGAAGGTCGGCGAAGACCAGATCTTCTACTGCAACCAGCGGGGCATCAGCGAGCAGGACGCCATCAAGCTAATCGTGAATGGCTTCTGCAAGGATATCCTCGCGAAGCTGCCCATGGAATTCGCCGTGGAAGCCCAGAAGTTGCTGGCCATCGAACTCGAAGGCAGCGTCGGTTGACACCCCCCTTGGTCCCCCCTGGGTCCCCCCTCAACCCCTCCATAATCCCTCTTTTTGCTCCCAACACGCACTCGACAGCATCCATGCTTCAGATAAACAACCTCCACGTCTCGATCGAGGACAAGCCGATTCTGAAAGGACTCACCCTCTCGGTGAACCCCGGCGAAGTACACGCCATCATGGGCCCCAACGGCTCGGGCAAAAGTACCCTGGCGTCCGTGCTCGCCGGCCGCGACCTGTATGAAGTCACCGAGGGCTCGATCGACTACCTCGGGCACGACCTGCATGCCCTCGAACCCGAGGAACGCGCCCTCGAAGGGATCTTCCTCGCGTTCCAGTATCCGGTCGAGCTGCCCGGCGTAAGCATGTCCAACTTCCTCCGCCAGGCGGTGAACGCGCAGCGCGCGCATCGGGGCGAAGAAGGTATCTCGGCGGCCGACTTCCTGAACATGATGAAGGAGCGGGCCGCGATGGTCCACATGGACGCCGACCTCCGCCGGCGCGCCGTGAACGAGGGGTTCTCGGGCGGCGAGAAAAAAAGGAATGAGATCTTCCAGATGGCCATGCTGCAGCCAAAGCTGGCGATCCTGGACGAGACGGATTCGGGGCTGGACATCGACGCGCTCCGCATCGTCTCCGAGGGGGTGAACCAGCTGCGCTCCCCCGAGCGTTCGTTCCTGGTGATCACCCACTACCAGCGCCTGCTCAACTACATCGTGCCCGATGTGGTGCATGTGCTGCTCGATGGGCGGATTGTAAAAACGGGAGGGAAGGTCCTCGCACTCGAACTCGAGGAAAAAGGGTACGACTGGATCAAAGAGGAGACGGCTGTCGCCTGACACCCCGCTTCACGGCGCTGTTTACCAACACGCTGTTTACCGACGCCCCATTCTTTATGACCGAATGCCCATGAGCACTCCTTCCGACGAATCCCACCTGCTCGAAAATCGGTTTCGAGACCTGTTCAACGCCAACGTCGGCAAAACGCTGAACGGCCACAATGCGGCCATTCGGGATGTCCGCCACGAAGCGATCGAGCGTTTCGTGACCCTAGGCTTCCCCCAGCGGCGGGCCGAGCGTTGGAAGTACACCAACATCACCCAGGCGCTGACGCATCATTTCGCGCTCCGGCTCGAAAACGACGCCGCCGGCGTGACCCGTACCCGGGTAGACAGCCTCGCAATCCCCGGGCTGGACGCTTTCCGGGCCGTGCTCGTCAATGGCCATTTCCAGCCCGCGCTGTCGGACGTAGCCGGCCTGCCGGCCGGGATGGTGGTGAGCAGCCTCGATTCCGCCGGGCAGGTCCATGCGGACATCCTGAACGCGCATTTCGCCCGCTACGCCAGCCACAGCGACGAGCCGTTTATCGCCCTCAACACCGCGTTTGTGGTCGGCGGACTGTTTGTCCACATCCCCCGGGGAGTCGTCATGCCCCGGCCGCTGCACATCCTCAATCTCGTCAGCGCCGACGCGGATGTATTCATCCAGCCTCGGCTGCTGATCGTCGCCGGCGACCACGCCTCGGGCGCGATCATCGAGACGCAGCACAGCTTCGCCACGGCCCACACGTTCACGAACAGCGTCGTCGAGGTGGCTGTTGGTCGCGAGACGCAGCTGACGTATCACACGATCCAGCAGATGCGCGCCGACGACACGCTGCTGACGACGCTCCACGCCTACCAGGAGGCCGGCAGCACGTTTTCGGCCACCACCGCCACGTTCGAAGGCGGCATCGTGCGCAACAACGTCAACGTCCTGCCCGACGCCGAAGGCTGCGCCTCGCACCTGTATGGCCTGGTGCTCGGCCGTGACGCGATGCATGTGGACAACCACACCCTGGTGGACCACGCGAAACCGAACGGGTACAGCAACGAGCTGTACAAACACATTCTGGACGACCAGGCCACCGGCGTGTTCAACGGCAAAGTGCTTGTCCGTATCGATGCCCAGAAGACCAACGCCTACCAGTCGAACAAATCCGTCACCCTCACCGACCGCGCCCGGATGTTCTCCAAGCCGGAGTTAGAGATCTACGCGGACGATGTGAAGTGCAGCCACGGGGCGACCACTGGCCAGCTCGATCACGAGGCGATGTTCTACCTCCGTTCACGGGGCCTGAGCGAGCGCCAGGCCCGGGTGCTGATGCTGACCGCGTTCGCGCGGGACGTCATCGACACCGTGAAGATCGAGCCGCTGCGTGTCTATCTCGATACCGAGATGGAGCGCCTCCTCCACGCCTGAGCCTTTGAATCCCATGCCGGCTTCCTTCGATACCACTCGCACCGCCGCCGTCGCCTTCGATGTCGACCGGATCCGCGAAGACTTCCCCGCCCTGCACCAGCGGGTGAACGGCGCGCCGCTTGTCTATCTGGACAACGCCGCCACGTCGCAGAAGCCCCGCGCGGTGATCGATCGGATGGCCGCCTACTACGCGACCGAAAACAGCAACGTCCACCGCGGCGTCCACACCCTCAGCCAGCGGGCGACGGATGCCTACGAAGCGGGCCGCGAGCTGGTGCAGGGCTTCATCAACGCGCAGCACGCCCACGAAATCATCTTCACCCGGGGCACGACGGAGTCGATCAACCTCGTCGCCGCGACGTTTGGCCGCAGCCGGGTTCGCGCCGGCGACAACATCGTCATTTCCACCCTGGAGCACCACTCGAACATCGTACCGTGGCAGTTCGTGTGTGAAGAGAGAGGGGCGGCGTTGCGTGTTGTGCCCGTGTCGGATGCCGGCGTGCTCGACTTCGAGGCGTACACGCGTCTGCTCGATGAGCGGACGAAAATCGTGGCGATCAGCCATGTCTCCAATGCACTCGGTACGATCAACCCCGTGCATGCGATGATCGAAGCGGCGCACCGGCGGGGCATCCCGGTGTTGCTGGATAGCGCCCAGGCGGCGCCCCACGCCGAGTTGGATGTGCAGGAGCTGGATGTCGACTTCTGCGCGTTTTCGGGCCACAAGATGATGGGCCCCACGGGCATCGGGGTGCTGTACGGGAAAGAGGCGCTGCTCGACGCCATGCCCCCGTACCAGGGCGGGGGCGACATGATCGACTCGGTATCGTTTTCCAAAACGACCTACAACACCCTCCCCCACAAGTTCGAAGCCGGCACCCCCCACATCGCCGGCGTGATCGGCCTCGGCGCCGCCATCGCGTATCTGGAGACGATCGGGATGGACGCCATCGCGGCCTACGAACACGAATTGCTGACCTACGCCACCGAGCGACTGGCCGACATCGACGGGATCCGATTCGTCGGCACCGCGCCCGAGAAGGCCGCCGTCGTCTCGTTTCTGATCGGGGCCATTCATCCGTACGATACCGGGTCGGTGTTGGATCGGCTGGGGATCGCGGTGCGAACCGGCCACCACTGCACGCAGCCGCTGATGGACCGCTTCCGCGTGGCGGCGACGGCGCGGGCCGCCTTTGCGTTCTATAACACCCGCGAGGAAATCAATGCCCTGGTCCGCGGCATCTACAAGGTGAAGGAGATACTGGGCTAATGTCTGACCTGAGCGACCTCTACGAAGAACTGATCCGGGACCACAGCAAGAAGCCGCGCAACTACCGCGTGATCGAGCACCCCACGCGCGAGGTGGAAGGCTATAACCCTCTGTGCGGGGACCGCTACACGGTTTATGTCACCATGAACGGCGACCGCATCGAAGACATCGCCTTCCAGGGCGAAGGCTGCGCCATTTCCAAATCGTCGGCATCGCTGATGACCCAGGCCCTCAAGGGTAAGACGATCGCCGAAGCGGAGAAGCTGTTTCACGCCTTTCATGACCTGATCACCAGCACACCCGACAAGGACGTGAACACCGACGATCTCGGCAAACTGGCCGTCTTTTCCGGCGTGCGAAAATTCCCGGTTCGCGCCAAGTGTGCCACGCTGGCCTGGCACACGCTGCACAGCGCCATTGAGGGCAAGGGCGAGCCGGTATCGACGGAGTAGTTTGTAATCACGCAGCTCCAAGCCAAATGATGTCATGGACACGGCTCTATTAATAGCTATGCTCCTGATGATCGTCTGTTGTGTCGGAAAAATGATACAACAGCAAATGGCTCCTTCGGGCTCCGCCCAAAAGCGTTACCAAACCCACACAATCACAGTTGATGAAAGCGGTTTCACAGTTACCCCAGTAAAGACAGCTTCGCCAACTCCTGTCAGCATGCGCTGGGATGAGGTACACCGGGTTGCTGCTTTCAAGCGAGATCAGTTCACCGTCGATCTTCTCTGCCTGTTTTTTTTCGGTAGCGATGATACCGGGGTTGAAGTACATGAGGATATGGAAGGTTGGAAAAAACTCATTGAAAAGCTACCAACCCATTTGGCCGGTTGTATACCGTGGTCTGCATGGTTTTCCGCAGTAGCCTTTCCGGCTTTTGAAACGAACCTCACCGATATCTACGTCAAGAATGAGCCAGAATCGAGTACCCCATGTCCAACCGACCCGTTGAACTCGGCACGACTCGCCTGAACCCCGACGCCACGCCACCCGAGCCTGAAACGCAACCCGAAACGCCTCCGGTCCCGGTGGACTTGTCACCAGCTGAGGTCGAGCAGTTGCGAAGCAAACTCATCGACACCCTCTGTAAGGTATTTGACCCGGAGATTCCCGTCAACATTTATGAACTGGGGCTGATCTACAAGGTCGATGTCCAGAGCAACGGCCATGTGCATGTGGACATGACGCTGACCACGCCGGCCTGTCCGGTGGCGGGGTCGCTGCCGGGCGAGGTCAAGCACAAGCTCAGGAAAGTCCCCAACGTGACCGACGTGCGCGTCGATCTGGTCTGGGAGCCGCCGTGGGACAAGGGCCGCATGTCCGAGGCCGCCAAACTGCAGCTCGGCATCGACGACTGAACCCCCGGGCTGCCGTTCGCACTCCCGTCCGACAACCGGCCCATTGCAGAACGCGGCCTGGCACCGTAGATTAGAGAAAGTGCATCTGCCACCGTGCCGCACGTGTTCTTCCACCTGGAGGGTGATGTCATGCGTCCGTTCGCCATTCTCCTTGCCGCGCTTGGTGTGATGCTCGCCGGGACCGGGCTCCCCGCTTTCGCGCAGGACGAGTCGCAGCCGGATACCAAGATCAAGCCCGCCATCGGCGGGGCGGAGCCGGGCAAAGACAAGATCAAGCCGGCCGGACAACCGCTCGGCGATCCGCAACCCGCCGTCCGGGACAATGAGCCACTACCGGCCCCGTCCGGAATTCGCGGCCGGGTCGGGCAGTATGTGCCTGCCTATCAGACGCCCCAGGGGCAGTTTGTCGATCCCTACAGCGGCTATGCCTACGGCACGAACGCGTATTCTTCCGGATACGGTGGTTATGCCGGTTCGTGGGGATGTGGCCAGCCGGGATTCCGGCCCGTGTCGAATTATGGGACGGGTTATGCGGGGCAGTTCAACCGGGAAGACCAGGCACGCGTGGACTACTGGCAGGCCAACCCGCCCCGGATGCGCGTCGGCGCGTACGACAGCCGGACGCTGCAACGATTCGGGCTAGCGGCTGACCCGACCGACAGGGTTGATTCCGTCAACACTCCTCGAATGCGGTTGACGCCGAACAACTACCCGAGCGGTACCATTCGCCCGGCGGCCTTCCGCTAGTGGTGGCAAGCGCTCTCCGGGAGACTTTCGCTCTGGGCAACACCGACATCGCCCACCGCGCGTGTATACTATGACAAGCATGTTTGGCTCTCTTGTGTGGTGCCGGATTACAACCGGCAAAGAACATTTTATAGCCGGATGGAATCCGGCACCACATAAAAGAAAGTCAAATGCTCTAACTCTTACTATCGGACCCATTGAAGGGTACACCGGGATTGTCAATTATGCTGGATGAGCAAGAAAAACGCAGACTGTACGAACGCTGGCGCGACACCGCCGAGTTGCTGGGGATGCCGCTGGAGAGTTATGAGGAGTTTTCCGCCGCGCAGGGTTGGGAGAACTCTCCCCCCGAACCGGAAGCGGTTGAGGAAGAACAGGACGAACTGCCGGAACCGGAACCGGAGCCGGTCGCGGAATTTGAACCGGAAGACGAGTCCGACGATGAGGAGGAGTTCGCTCCCGCTGACCTTGTGGAGAGGGCCGATCTGGAGGAAATGGCCGACATTGTGGAGAGGGCCGAACAGGGCGTGGTCGTGATCGAGGGCGAGGAAGA
>JBGSPJ010000035.1:0-4932 GCA_041738655.1 Rhodothermales bacterium
GACTGCGGCGGCGGTCGGCGGCTGGGCGCGAGTGGAGGGGCCGGTTGCCTATGATGACGGAACCCTTTTGCGCGGCAAGTTGACGATCGACGCACAAGGCAACAGGCGGCAGGCAACGCTGACCGAAACCTGGCGAAGCCATGCGCTTTTCATCAGCCCCGAGCGCGGCGCAGAGGTCGATGGCCTGCCGGCAGAGCGCGAGGCTGGCGTCGAGGGCCGGCTTTTCGTTGGCCGCCAGGTTGAGCACGAAGGGCGTGGCCGGCGGCGGGAAGTAGTTATGGACGAGGCACGGGGCGAGTGTTTCGAGGCGGTGCGCGACCGTCTTGATGTCCACCGGATCGAGCCCCGAACTGAGTTCGAGATGCCGGATGTCGTGCCGGAGGCAGTGGAAGATGATCTCGTCCAGCGAGCGTGTCCGAAACGCCCCGGTCGACAGGTAGACTTCCTTCATGCGAGTTGCTTTTGCATCATGGTGTGCCCGGTGCGCGGGCAGGTGTCGAAGGCCGAGAAGCCGGCTCGGAGATAGGCCTGGAGGGCCGGCGTGTTGTCCGGATGCACCTTCAGCATCAGGGCTGGCACGTCTTCGCGCCGGCACCAGTCGATGGCCTCGGCGAGGGCCCGGCTGGCGAGCCCGCGGCCGGTGGCATCGCGGGCGATGTAGACCCCGAAGGAAGGTCGGGCGAAGCCGTCGTCGAATCCCCGGATCATGTAGAATCCGACGAGTCGGTTCTCCAGCCAGAAGCCCCAGTATTGATCGCGCCGCGCGGCGGCGAGGCGTTCGGCGAGGGCGGCCGGCTCGTAGGAAGCGAACGGGACAAAATAGCTGCCATATTCCGGGCCATCGCCCGTCAGCAACGCGGCGAGGGCGGCGGCGTGCTCGGGGCGGAGCTCAGCGGATGTCGGCATCGTACAGGGCAACCTGATCGACGGAAACAGCCGCATTTTCGGGGATATCGCACAGGGCGACCCGCCCGACGAGGCGTTCGAAGTACACTGGCGCGAGGCCCGTCGCCGGCCGTTTGAAGGTGAGCATGTCGGGCGTGATCAAGTCGCCCTGGCGGATCGGCATCCGCGTGTAGACACTCCGACGCATGCCGGGGGCATTCTTTTTTTCCACCTCCGACGGAATTTTAAGCCCGGAGCCGAGCATCCGCTCGGCCTCGCCGATGAGGTCGGCCAGGATCCGGAAGGTGACCGGGTCGACCGAGCTGGCGTGGTCCGGCCCCGGCATCCCGGTATCGAGTGTGAAGTGTTTTTCGATGACACATGCGCCCAGGGCGACGGCGCCGATGCAGGCCGTATCGGTGAGGGTATGATCCGAATAGCCGACCAGCACATCGAAGGCGTCGCGCATCGTCAGCATCGCGCGGAGGTTGGTGTCTTCGATGGCCGAGGGGTAGTTGGTGGTGCACTGGAGGAGCACGAGCTGGTCGTTGCCGGCGCCACGGATCGCATCCACCGCGTCCGACACCTCATCGAGCGTCGCCATGCCAGTCGACAGGATGACCGGCTTGCCCTTGCGAGCCACGTATTTCAGGAAGTAGGGCTCGGCCACATGGAGGGACGCGAGCTTAAACGCCGGCACCCCGATGGCGTCCAGAAAATCCACATCCTCCACATTGTAAGGGGTGGAGAAGAGGACGACCCCGAGTGCCGCCGCCTCGGCCATGAGTGCGCCGTAGGCGTCGGTGGAGAGTTCGAGCCGGCGAAGCATGTCCAGCTGCGACTCGGCCGGGTCGGTGGATTCGAGCTGATACGCGGCCTTGGGAGCCCGTGCCGAGGCGACGCGCTCGGCCTTGAATGTCTGGAATTTGACGCATCGGGCGCCGGCGTCTCGGGCGGCGAGCAACAGACGCCGGGCGATGGCCGGATCGCCGTTGTGGTTCACGCCGGCTTCGGCGATGATGAACACGGGCGCGTCGTCGCCTACCGGGACGCCGCCGATCTGGATCTGCTTTTTCATATCGCGTACGGGTTCTGATGCGATGTCCGGGGAGATGGCCGAGTTGATGACCGAGTTGATGACCGGGCGGGGGGCAAACGGCATTCCTCTGGCAACAGGACGGTGTGCCGGCGACAAGACAGCCATTTCGGGCCCGATTTCCGGGAATAGACGGATAGAGGCGCCGCAGGAATTGCCCCGGGCCGGCAACACTTACCGTCCGTTCAGGCGCCGGCGGTTCCCCGATGTACACGAACACAGCCAACTACCGCGATGGATTACGATCGTACGCAGCGACTCTTCGATGAACCCCATGCGCCCGTCGTATTGGAAGCGCAGGTAAACAAGGGGACGATCAACCAGGGCAAGTTCCTGTCTGACGCCCACGCCGGCTCCTATCTCTGCCAGATGCGCTCGATCCACCGGCTCGGCGATGTGTCGTCATGCTTCGAAGTGGGCCCGGGCGAGCACTTCGTCGTGCGCCTTCCAGGTGCTGGAGCATTTCCCCTTCGACGAGCTTCCGGCGCTCATCCAGAAGCTGATGGTCGTCTCCCGGCGGTACGTGTTCATCAGCCTCCCCTTTTCGTGCACGGGCATGCGGGTGGTAGTCACCCGACACGAGGGCCAGACGTCGCATCGCGTAGAGGAGCATCACTGCTTCACGCCGACGAATCTCCCCAACCGGATGTACCCCGCCGCCTATATGGCCGAGTTTCCCTGGGCGGTGCATCACTGGGAAATCGGGCGCGAAGGGTACAGCCTGGCGCGTGTTCAGGCCGCGCTGGAGGCGTGCGGACTCACCGTGATCGAGCAGTACCACGCGCCGAATCCATTCCATTACCACCTCCTGTGCCGCCGGCGGTAAACCGGTGGTTTTCTTCCGGTTTCTTCCCGATCCGGAAAGGATTTCCAGGCGGCGGCGCCCCGGCAGGGCGAATGGCGTCGTCAGATGCCCCGGAATAGCATTTGCCAGATGCCTTTCCCGAACGCACATCCCGGCAGCACATCCGAGCACTATCCACGCATCCTAACGCTTCGATCCAATGGCAACTATCCAGCAGAACAAACAGGTATGGGACGGCTCCTATAACTGGCAAGACAAGGGCAACGAATGGTCGGCCTCGTGGGGCGGCCCCGAGATGCAGTGGCACGCCAGCCTCATGCCACGGCTCTACCCCTTCCTTCCCGCCGCATCCATCCTCGAGATCGCGCCCGGATATGGCCGCTGGACGCATTTTCTGAAGGACCACTGCCGGCAGCTGCAGCTCGTCGAACTCTCCCAGGAGTGCATCGACGCCTGCAAGGTGCGCTTCGCCGACGAACGGCACATCGGCTACCACGTCAACGACGGCCTGTCGCTGTCGATGATCGCGGACGACAGCATCGACCTCGCCTTCAGCTTCGACTCGCTCGTGCACGCCGAACAGGAGGTGATCACCACCTACCTGCAGCAGCTCCGTCGGAAGCTCCGAAAGGACGGCGTGGCGTTCCTTCACCACTCGAACGTGGGGGCGTACGACGGCTACATCCAGTCGGTCAAAGGGATGTCGCCGCAGGAATTCGAGGCCCTGGGCATCGTCCGCCCGATCGACCACTGGCGGGCGCACAGCGTGAGCGCGACGAGTTTCGCGCAGGCGGCGCGGCAGGCCGGCCTGGCCTGCATCAACCAGGAGATGATCAACTGGCTGGATACGCCGCTGACAATCGACTGCATCTCCATCGTCACCCAGCCGGGGTCGCGCTTCGCACGCCCCAATCGCGTCTTCCGCAACCCGCAGTTCATGGACGAAGCGGCACACGCCGCGCGCATCGCCCGGGCCTACGGCTACGCCGAAACCGCCCGGACCCCCGCCATCGAGAACCTCGCCATCTGACCCATGACCCCGGAACGCCCGAGTGAACCGCGGCTGCGACTGCTGCACGTCCATACCTTCTACCCGGAGGCCACCGAGCAGCTGTACCGCGCGCAGCCCGCCCTGAAGGAAGCCTCTTTCGACACCCAGATCCAGGCCGTGCTCGACGACGGCGTGGCCGCCGCGCACATCTTCACGCCGTATCTGACCGAGCGCGGCTATGACGCGCGGTTTGTGGTGGCGGACAACCCGTACGCGCAGACGCAGTGGTTGCGCGAGCATCCCGAGGAGGCGCAGGGTATTGCGCAGGCTACCTGGGTGAAGGATGTGGTGCGCCGGCAGGTCGGCTTTTATAAGCCAGACATCTTCTACACCTGCAACCCGGTACTTTTCGACACCGCCTTTATCGCATCGCTCCCCTATCGGCCCCGGCTGGTCGCCGGCTGGCGCGCGGCGGACATCGCGGCGGGGGCGGACTGGTCGGGGTACGACCTCGTCCTCTCTGGCCTCCCCCTCTTGCTCGACGCCGTCCGCGCCATGGGGGCGAAGCATACGGCGTATTTCTACCCCGGCATGCCCGGGGGGATCGAGGGGGGTTTCGCCGGCATCCAGCCGGAGCTGGACGTCCTCTTCACAGGCTCGTGGACGATCCAACAACACGACACCCGCAACCGGATGCTGGAGCGCGTGGCCCGCGAAGCCGCGTCGACCCCGTTTTCGTTTGCGCTGTATACCGACCCCGGCCATCTGCCCGTGCCCGATGCGCTGCGGCCGTTTGTCCGCCGGCCCGTGTTCGGCCAGGCCATGCACCAGACCCTCCGCCGGGCGCGCATCGTGCTGGATGCCCGCGCGGACCACAAATTACGCAGCCCGAAGGGGGATACCGACCTCGGCGGAGGCGACACGGTGAATATGCGGCTGTTCGAGGCCACGGGCGCCGGCGCGTTTTTGCTGACCCAGCACGTGCCGGACCTGTACCGCTTCTTCGAACCCGGTTATGAGATCGAGACCTACCGGAGCGCCGACGAGCTGATCGAAAAGATCCGTTATTACCTGGCGCATCCGGCCGAGCGAGAGGCCATCGCCCGGCGCGGCCAGGAGCGTACGCGGCGCGACTACGACATGCCGGCGCGCGCC
>JBGSPJ010000047.1:0-5586 GCA_041738655.1 Rhodothermales bacterium
GCGGTGGTCCGCACCACCGTAACCCGGCCCGGCCGGCGCTGGATCGAGCAGATCGGCCCGACCGGCGCCCTGGATTATCGCATGCTGGGCGGCGGAAGCCTGCGTTTTGAAGGATGGCTCAACCTCCAGCGCATCCGCTACCGGCTCTACGGCGATCTCCCGGAGGAGTCCGCCACCCACATCCGCGCCGAGGCGCGCCGGGGTAGCCGGCGGTATATTCCGAACCTCGCCGTGACGGTAGTCTGGCCGTTGTAAGGGGTTTAAGGTTTAAGGTTCGAGGTTTAAGGTACTTCAGGCCCGGACCAATGCCTTGAACCGTGAACCTTACACTTTAGCCCATTAAACCTTACACCTCGAACCTTAAACCCGATGAAATCCCTCGGCGTTACAGGCGGAATCGGCAGCGGCAAGACGACGGTGTGTCGCATGCTCGAGGCCATGGGGGCGGAGGTGTTTTACGCAGATGCCGAGGCCAAGCGACTAATGAACGACGACCCGGAACTGCGACAAGGGCTTGTGGAGGCGTTCGGGGAGCGGGTGTACGACGAAGCGGGCCGGCTGGATCGCGCCTATCTGGCCCGGCAGGTATTTGGCGATGCCGGGCGACTGGTGCGTCTCAACGGGCTCGTGCATCCGCGGGTACGGCAGGCCCTGCTCGAAAAAAAGGAGGATGCGGAGGGACGCGGCGTGCCGCTGCTGGTTTATGAAGCCGCGTTGATCTACGAGACGGGAGGGGAAGCGTATGTCGACGCCGTGGCGGTGGTTCATGCGCCCATCGACGTGCGGATCGACCGGGTGAAGGCGCGCGACAGCGTGGCGGCGGAACAGGTGGAGGCGCGCATGCGGCATCAGCTACCGCCAGAGACACTTCAGGAGCGGGCCGACTTCCTCATCGAAAACGACGGCGACCTGGAGCACCTGCGCCGGCAGACGGAAGCGTTGTACCGGCGGATGACGGAGTGAGGGGGGCCGGGGGGTGTTAAACTCCCGGCCCCCTCGTCAACTCACTTCACCTGCTTGATCGTTTCGATCAGGCGGGCGGCCACTTTGTACGGATCAGCGTTGGAGGCCGGCCGGCGGTCTTCCAGGTAGCCCTTCCAATTGTCGCGGATCATCGCGACCGGGATGCGGATCGAGGCGCCGCGGTCGCTGGCGCCGAAGCTGAACTTCTTGATGCTCTGGGTTTCGTGTTTACCCGTGAGGCGGAGTTCGTTGCTCGAGCCGTAGACGGCGATGTGTTCTTTGTGGACGGCTTTAAAAGCCTCCATGAGCGCCATGACGTACTTCTCGCCTCCTTTCTCGCGGATGCGGGTGGTGGAGAAGTTCGTGTGCATGCCGCTGCCGTTCCAGTCGCCTTTGATCGGCTTGGGGTGGAGTTCGACCGTCACGCCGTATTTCTCGGCGGTGCGGATGAGGAGGTAGCGGGTGAGCTGGACGCTGTCGGCGGCTTCTTTGGCGCCTTTGCCGAAGATCTGGTATTCCCACTGGCCGAGGAGCACTTCCGCGTTGATGCCCGTTACTTCCAGGCCGGCGTTGAGGCACAGGTCCAGGTGTTCTTCGACGATTTCGCGGCCGGCGACTTTGCCGGCGCCAACGCCGCAGTAATACGGACCCTGCGGGCCCGGGTAGCCGTCGGCGGGGAAGCCCAGGGGCTTTCCATCCATCATGAGCACGTATTCCTGCTCATAACCCAGCCAGAGGTCCGTGTCGTCGTCAAACGTAGCGCGGGCGTTAGTGGCGTGCGGGGTGCCATCCGGGTTCATCACCTCGGACAGGACCAGGTACCCGTTGGCGCGTTCCGCATCCGGAACGATCTTGATCGGCTTCAGCAGGCAATCCGACGAGCGGCCTTCCGCCTGCTGGGTCGAGCTGCCGTCGAAGCCCCATTCCGGGCAGTCCTTGAGCGTTGGCGGCTTGCTCAGCGTGACGATTTTCGTTTTGCTGCGGAGGTTCGGCTCGGGGGTATACCCGTCGAGCCAGATGTACTCGAGCTTATACTTGGTGCTCATAGGGATGGAAGCGTGAATGAGTGAGTGCGTGGATGGAAAACTCCAAAGGGTTGGATGAGCCCCGGGCCCCGCCGTGACCGTGGCGCAGGCGATGGGTCGACAAACTTCCGTGCCCTGGCGCCCGGGCGTTTTTTCGAGTGCAAAACAAGCGGCCGGCACATACTGTCTAAAAAAATTAGGCTAATCCGGTCCCAAATATAGCTTGCGTCTTTTTCCGATTCAATCGGAGTCAAAAAAGCAGGACGCACTTCGCCAAATATTTATCAATCAATGGCGCCCGTGGACTTTAATAACTAAGTGACGTTACGCGTTGCACGTTCTTCCGTTAAACGCCCGGTGATCCGGTGTGCATCAAAGGCCGGAAAAGCTACCTACGTCCGTTCGAGAGGGGTGCAGAGCCACAAAAAAAGGGGCCGGAGGAGATCCGGCCCCGAAAGGCTTCTCAGGCCGACTCGCCGGCCAGGAGATCGGTGGGCGTCACGTCGATCGCCCGCGTCTCCTTGTAGGTGCTCAGCACGATGCTGGTCGACGTCCCCTGCACGCTCGGCCAGGACTGGAGCCGGGCGAGCAGTTGCTCGAGCGTCGTCGTGTTGCGCGTGCGAATCTTGAGGATGTGTGATCCTTCGCCGGTGATGGAGTGGACCTCCTGCACCTCGGGCAGTTCGGATGCGCGGCGGACGAACTCGGGATACCCATCCGAGTTTTCAACCCGCACACGGATAAAGGCCGTGATGTCGATGTGCAGGCGTTTCGCGCTGACGACGGCGAAATAGCCCGTGATCACACCCCGTTCCTCTAACTTGCGCATCCGCTCGCTCACGGAAGGGACCGAAAGGCCCACCTCCTCAGCGATGCGGTTGCGCTTCATCCGTCCCTGCGCCTGGAGTAGCGAAAGGATTTTTACGTCGATCTCATCTATTCTGTCCATGGACAGCGTCTCCTAATTATTTTAACATACACGCCGCAAAGCTACATCAACGGCGGGAGACGAGTCAACAGAAAGTTTAAATTCTTACGTTACGCCTGATTTTTGAGGTATACGAGCAGTTGCGAGCGGGATAGTTTGGTGATGTACTCCAGAATATTGCGATGCTCCTGGCTGTACGATCCGCGGGACAGGCTCGGGATGTACGTCTTGAGCGCGTCGAAGTAGGAGCCCACGGGCGCCGCGTCGCGGACAAACTGCGAGGTAAGGATATCGCGGACCGTATGGAAGTACGTGTCGAACGTAGAGACGCAGACCTTGCCCTTCTTGACGTACGAGTCGTGCATGACGGTCTGCACTTTCTGGGTGGCCTGTTCGATGGCCTGTTCGACTTCTTCCGGCCGGAGCACCTGTTCGTGCGCGGCGGCGGCCTCCTCGTTGGTCTCGCCGACGTGGACGTAGGCGGAGCGGATGGCCTGCGCGAAACCGGTGACCGGGTACGCGTTGCAGTAGTACGGGTGTTCGGCGGCGAACTCGACGAAGGACGAGACCAGTTCGTGCGAACTGGCGGAGCGGCACAACCAGGCCGTGAGGTGAGCTTCGAGCACCTCGACGGGTGCGATGGGTGCGCTGCTGAGTTCGGACGCCTCGAACGAGCCGGCGATGAGCCAGGCGCTGCCGTTGTAGCGTTCGAGCTGGAGGCGCTCATCGGCCTTGACCGCATCCTTGATGTTCCGGATGATCTTCGCGAGCGTCGGGTCCGCTTCGCGGTAGCGGCGGAAGAGCCCTTCGTTGACCTTGCTGAAGATGAGCCGGCGCAGGACGATATACAGATCCTGGTCGTTCATCTTCTGCCACTTCAAGGAGCCAAAATACTGGTCCAGAAGGTTAAAACGGCCCTTGTCGTCACGCTGGAAGAGGTCCGCGTAGCAGTCCAACGCCAGATCTTCCAGCGTCAGCCCGAACAGATGCGGCAGGAGGTAGCCCGACCGGGCCTTCTTCTGCAGGTACGCCAGCGCGAGCCGGTAGCATTCGTCAACTAATTTATTCACCGAGGCGCGCTCGGGGCGATCACAAAGAGTCGCTGTGAGGATTCGTTTGATTTTCAACTTCTTCGGTCGTCATGGGGTGGTGAGTAGATCGCTAGCCCAGGGGTGGTGCATGATACCACCAGTCAGCAGGGATTTTTTCAGCGCAAACCGCAGGAGGTGATGCGCTGTTGACTGGTGATGAATGCGCCTTTTATCGATCGATCACGGCAGGTTTGGTATTCCTCGAAGAGGCGTGATCCGGCGGTTTTATGCACCGCCTGGAGAGCGAAACGAACACAGAGCGTTGTGCATGCCTAATCAACTGAGATAACGCCTCGGGAATGTCACGAAGCTGTGTCCTTTCAATCGTAAGTGTATTGTAATCTGCATGTTCATTGTGGTAGAGAGGCTTAGGGGGTTGAGAGGTGTTTGCAGAACGGTTTTGATAGGCTATCTTGGGGACCCGTGCGCTCAGAAGCGCCGGCCGCCCTTCCATGTTTTTTCGCCGCCTCCCGGCTCCGTGCATCCGATTTGATGCGACGAGAGTACCAGTGCATCCCGATCGGCGCGGAGCGATGTGCCCCGCGCGGGTGTTTTGCGACGCCTTTTCGGGCCATCACTCAACAGGATTCCACGACGCACCCGGTCGTCAGGAGGGGTCCAGATGGTACTCGCAGCACCCTTGATTCCACGTGCCGAATAACGATTATTCGCTGGTGCCTTGATGAAGCAATACTTCGACATACTTGAGCTGCAACCCGGCGCCACCCCTGAAGAAGTGAAGGCGGCGTACCGGGATCTGGCCAAGGTCTGGCACCCTGACCGGTTCGAAGGTGATTCGAGATTAAAATCGAAGGCCGCAGAAAAGCTCGCGGAGATCAATGACGCGTATGAGAAGATCCGTGCCTACCAGGCCCGGCAGCGTGCGCGCGCGGAAGCCAACGCCACCCAACGTCCGATCTACCCATCGGCTTCGGACACCGAGCAGCCGGCCCCTCCCCCGGATACGACGGGGATTCACCGGCCCGGAGGCCAGCGCCCGTCGAACGGGTCGTCCGGTGCGTATTATAGCGGATACCGGCGGCCGACGAATGGCCAGAATGGACGCCGGCGCCCTGCTGAACGTCCGTCAAACGCCAGTACATTCAATGCGTTTCGCGAGGATCAAAAACAAAATTCGTGGGCAGAAAGCGCGGCAAATCCTTCCCCTTCTTCGAACGGCGCCAAGGCCCGCGGGTGGTCGCCCGCCGCGTCTCTGACCCGCCGCCGCGCCTCGATCCAGTACGGTAGGTACGGAAACGCTTACACGAACCCGTACCGCCGCACACGCAAAAAACGCAGCCCGGTCGTCCTCTACCTCTCCGCCGGCATCCTGCTCATTCTGGGCTTTGCCGCCATCCTCTTCTTTACCCAGCAGGAAGACCGGGTGGCCACACCCCCATGGATCGACAATCCAGAATACAATCCTGAAGTGAGCGGCATCGCGCAGCCGAAGCAGGCCCGCGGTGAAACCCCGGTCAGCGATATAGACACGGCGCGGGTATGGATCGAAGAAGTGGAAGGACCTATTGGCGAACCGCGCGCCAGCACGACGCGCCGGCGACTCGCGCCGGCCGTAGAT
>JBGSPJ010000066.1:0-21946 GCA_041738655.1 Rhodothermales bacterium
CGGCGCGCACGGGTGCAGGCGCCGGCCACCCCGGGTGTCCGCGTATACGACGATTCGGGGCTACGGTCCGTCAGTGCGCTGACCGTGGAGGCGCTCGAAGAACGAGTCGGGCAATCGATCCTGTTCTTCGAAGGGGGAAGCGCCGAGCTTCGCGCAGGGCAGGAGGCCGCGGTCGACCAGCTTGTCGGGTGGATCCTCGATCTGATGGAAAAGAGCCAGCTGGACGGTGCGGCGCGGGTGGTGGTCGTGTCGGGCCATGCCAGCCGCGAGGGAGCGCCGGCCGTGAACGAGCAATTGCGAAAGGATCGGGCGGCGATGGTCCGTGATCGACTCATTATCCTGGGCGTTCCGGCGGACTGGCTGCGCGTCACCCTGGGCGCCGGCGTGACGGACGGCCGCCTCGGGGGGCCGTTCATGGACCGGAGCGTAACGTTTACGGTGGCGGGCGGTAACTGAGCACGGCGTGGAGGTGTATTCCCGGACGACCGTAGCATCTTGTGTGGCATTATCGAACACAGCGCGGCAGGCGAATGGTGCCGCCAGGCCTATCTAAAGATTGTGGCCGGTGTGAAGAGCGGGATAATGGGCCTTGATTGGGTTTTTTCCCCCTTGTCATTACGAGTTGGCCGGCGCTATACTGCGCGCGCCTTGCGGACCTGGCCAATTGGCATGGACTTCGTAATCAGCACCAACAGACAAAAAAAGCGCCCCCGGGCGGCTTTGTTCTTCTTGATCTTCCAGCCGATGCGTCGGCTGTATTCCAGGAACTAGGGATGGAGTTTATCCCTGGTTGGGAGAGGGGCCGTACCTTAGTGGGTCGGGTGCGGTCCCTTCTCCTTACTTCTTGGAGCCGTTTTCCCATCAGGGAGGGGGCCTCGCCTTAGTGGGTCGGGCGGGGTCCTCTCTCCGGGAAATACATCCCCCAGTGTCCCCCTCGAGGGAACGCGCCAGAGTGGGTCGGGCGCGTTCCCTCTTTTTTGTTTTGGACGAGACGATACCGTCGGAAATCCCTACTTTGCGGGCCTTTCCATGACGCACTCATCTGAATCCAGGCTATGAACGTATTTGTATCGGGCGGAGCCGGCTACATCGGTAGCGCGACCGTCGCTCATTTAGTGGAGCAGGGGCACCAGGTGCTGGTGTTCGACAACCTGAGCCAGGGGCATCGCGCGGCGGTTGCGGCCGGCGTGGACGTGGTCGTGGCCGACCTGATGGACCGTGCCGCGATCGACGCGGCGATGGCGGCGTTCCGCCCCGATGCCGTCATGCACTTCGCCGCCTATTCCCTGGTGGGCCAGTCGATGCTGCGCCCGATCCTATATCTGCGCGACAACGTCACAGCCGGCCTCAACCTCATGGAAGCCGCGGCGGCGCACGGCGTGCGCCGGTTCATCCTGTCGTCCACCGCAAATCTATTTGGTGTGCCGGATCGGATTCCGATCGACGAAGACACCCCAATTGCGCCGGGCAGCCCGTACGGGGAGTCCAAATGGTATCTTGAACGGGCGTTGGGATGGATGGAGACCTGCGCCGGCATGCGGTACGCCGCACTCCGTTATTTTAATGCCTGCGGCGCGATTTCACCCGCTCTCGGGGAGCATCATGACCCGGAATCCCACCTGATCCCGCTCGTCCTCCAGGTGGCCCTCGGGCAACGCGAGAAGATTGTGGTTTATGGCGACGATTACGCCACGGCGGATGGCACCTGCGTGCGCGACTATATCCACGTGGCGGACCTGGCCCGGGCCCATGTGCTGGCGCTGGGGGCGCTTGATACCGGGAGCCGGACCTATAACCTCGGCAATGGCAAAGGTTTCAGTGTGCGCGAGGTGATCGACATGGCGCGCCGGGTGACGGGCCATCCGATCCCGGAAGAGCGGGGTCCGCGCCGGCCGGGGGATCCGGCGTGTCTGATTGCCAGCAGCGACCGCATCCGGCGCGAGCTCGGCTGGGCGCCGGAATTCTCCGAGCTTCGCCCCATCATCCAGAGCGCCTGGGACTGGCATCGGGCCCACCCGAACGGGTTCGTGAAGGCGGTTTAGCTCCCGGGATTATGACGTCCCGGGCTCCGCGTTTCGTCTCGCGGAGTCCGGAAAATCGACGACGGTGCGGAGCCAATCCATCCATGACTTAAGGCCGTCCGGGGCCGTTTTTCGTCAGTTCAGACCGACTACCGCATGAATGTTAAGTTAAAATGTCTACCTATCAGCGTGGTGTTCCGCGAGGTGGAACGGGCTCGGAAGAGCTTTTCTTTGAAATGTAGGGGTTTTGACGGCCCGGAGCGTGGGTAAAGCCGCCTTAGAAGCTAAGGCAGTTTTTTGTACACGTATTGGAAATACAGGGGGGGCATAATATTATAGGGCTGTTAAAAACGACTCGCCACCAACGAGAATCTCCTGAATTACGCTGTCTGGCGCCTCGGCGCGCCGCTCTTTCGGATGGGTTGTATGCGACGGCTTTCTTAGAAACTAAAGTTTTAGAAACTGAAGTGATCTGAGAAGCGAACGTCCACCCATTCGGACCTGCCCCGGGCGGGCGCCGGGTATGGGCCGTCAGGTAGCAACGGGAGGTTGCCACGCGTTTACAGTTATCGGAAACACACGCCGCGCGGGTTACCGCGCCATTGTCTTGGAGCTATCGTCGTTACCCTGTGATGGGGTACCACAGTCGTCTTGAGTACATAAACGGAAGAGCTTGTCGAATTCGTATCGGCTCGTTCCAAGTTTATGTGCTTTCGTATTCGTATCGGGTCCATCTCGGTGCGATTCGGGACAGCGCGATCGGCTACGGGGACACAGAACATCCTTGAACCACAGTAAAACATATGGTGGAGAACATGCTACGAAAAAAGTGTGCGCTTCTTCTCTTCATGCTTATGGTGCCTGTGCTCGCATTTGCACAGACCACGGGTAAGCTGACCGGCCGGGTACTGGATACCGGGTCGGGCGAAGGGTTGCCGGGCGCCAGCGTTGTCATCCTGGATATTAACCTGGGTGTAGCGACAGACGTTGACGGATATTACACCATCATTGGTGTACCGGTTGGCACGTACGACGTGCAGGTATCGTTCGTCGGGTATCCCACGCAGACGATTCAAGGCGTTGACGTCAACGCCGGCTACACGCGCGAGTTGAACTTCGACATGTCGCCGGGCGTCGAGCTCGACGAAATCGTCGTTGAGTACGAGCGCCCGCTGATCCAGAAAGACGCGGTGGGTGTGCCGAAGATCGTTTCGGCCGATGAAATCCAGGCCCTGCCGGTTCGCGGTCCCGAAGAGCTGGCCAAGATCCAGGCCGGCGTTGTCGCCAAGGACGGCGAGGACGACCTCTTCATTCGTGGCGGTCGTAGCGGCGAGGTCACCTTCTACATCGACGGCGTGAAGGTGCAGGGTTCGACGGGTCTTCCCCAGTCGGCCATCCAGCAGCAGGAAATGTTGATCGGTAACATCAACGCGCGCTACGGCGACGTGATGTCCGGCGTCATCAACATCACCACGAAGTCGGGCTCCAACCAACTCTTTGGCTCGCTCGAAGCGATCACGTCGCAGTCCCTCGATGCCTTCGGCTACAACCTCGTGTCCGGAACTGTGGGCGGCCCGCTGATCAAGAATAAGCTCAGCTTCTTCCTTTCGGGTGAATATTCGGACGAGGCAGACAGCGACCCGCGCTACTTCGGCGCGTTGCGGCTAAATGAATCCAAACTGGCCGAATTGCAGGCTGCGCCGCAGGCTTTCCGTGCGCTCAATGCGAGCGGAGATGCGGTATTCATGCCGATCCCGGCCTCACTGGCGGATGGGGCTACTATGGTTGTTGGTCTTGATGGCCGGCCCGTGCTCTCCAACGGCGCCATCACGATGAGTGATGGGACGACGGTTGCCGTTCCAGATGGCGTCGACCCGTCGACGATCAGCCTGGCCCCGGTCGATCTGGTGAACCAGCTTTCGTCCAACGACTTCACGCTCGAAAAAGACAAGTTGTCGGCCAGCGCGCAGAATCTTTCGGGTACGGGTAACCTCACCTGGAATATTCTGGAGAACGCGCGACTCCGCGTGGGTGGTCGTGTCAACGTAGGCCAGTTCGATGCCATTAACCGTGAGCTGGACGCGCTTTTTGCCCCCGAAATGGCGATTCGCACGGACCGTTCGGATTACCAGGTGTTCGGATCCTGGACGCAGTATATCGGAGACAAGACGTTCTTCCAGCTTCAGGCCGACTATTCGGACCGTCATGTCGAGAACTACGATCCGCGGTTCGGGACGGGCTTCGACGATCTGCTTGAATATGGCAACATCCAGAATCCCATCTACAGCACCCTCGGTGGGTACAAGAACCCCGTGTTTGTGCCGGAAACCAGGTTCACCGACAACGGTACGCCGGATGATATCACCGACGACACCACCCGGGTTGTAGTTCAGGTGCCCCGGTATGACAACGCCTTCAATGACGGCGCCAACATTTCGGGTACCACGGTAGCGGCGCTGGTCGCTCCGATCGGTGGTCGATTTAACGGGTACTCAAAATCCCGTAACGAACAGATCCGCGTGACTGGCTCGGCCACCACGCAGCTCGGTCTGCACCAGATCGAGTTCGGCGGCGAGTATGAAAAACGCACGAACCGCTCCTGGTCGATCACGGCTCGTTCGCTTGCGCGGTATGTCAACGACGGCGACGCCGAGCAGGCGAGTGGTAATCCGGATCTCAACGCGGCTGGATACGGCACGTACGATGAAATCCCGCTGTTCGTGTTGGATGACATCGTCACCTATTTCGGCTATGATGTGCGCGGACAAAACGAGATCGATTCGGAGAACTTTGGCGCCTACCTCGACCAGAGCAATGCCAAGCCCCTCGAGTCGTACAACATCGCGCCCTACGAGCCGATCTACTACGGCGGCTATATTCAGGATAAGATCGAGTTCAACGACATCGTGCTCAACCTGGGTGTTCGCGCCGACGTGTTCGACAACAATACCCGTGTCCTCAAGGACCGCTTCGCGCGGCGCCCGATTTGCCGCGCCGGCGACTTTGGTAGCTCGGATGTCAACTGCGGTCCGGCGACGGATCTCCCGACGACCATCGGCAGCGACTACTCCGTGTTCTACAGCGGGAATGACGTCGTCGGTTATCGCGACCTGAATGGCAACTTCTACGACGTGAATGGGCAGGAGACCAATGCCGGCGACATCCTGCTCGGTGGCAACGTCCGGAATACGGGCGGCCTGATCACGGAAGACATGTTCAAAGACTACGATCCTGTCTTCACGCTCATGCCCCGTATCGGCGTCAGCTTCCCGATCACCGACCAGGCGCTCTTCTTCGCCAGCTATGGGATTGTATCGCAGCGCCCGTCTTCCAACACGTTGGCGACGCTCGACGCGCTTTCCGGCACGGGCACGATCAACAATACAGGTCTCCAGCCCGAGAAGACGACGAAATACGAACTCGGCTTCCGTCAGCGTCTCGGCGATCGGTCGGCGTTCACGATCTCTGGCTTCTTCCATCAGATCGAGAACCTGATCCAGCAGCGGGAAATCCGCGGCGCCACGCCGAGTGTGTACACGAGCTACGAAAACGTGGACTTCGGCACGGTGAAAGGGGTGGAGTTCGACTTCGACCTCCGCCGTACCGGCAACACGTCGGCTCGTGTGAACTACACGCTCTCCTTCGCCGACGGCACGGGTTCGAGCAACACGACGACGGGTACGATCACCTGGGTGAACGAAACGCCGCCCAACTTTATCAGCCCGTTGGACTTCGACCAGCGCCATAAGCTGAATGTGTCGCTGGACTACCGGCTCGGTAAAGGCCAGGGCCCGGCTATCGGTGGCGTGCGGATCCTCGAAAACTTCGGGATCAACGTGCTCGCTACGCTGGGTAGTGGTTTCCCCTACACCCCGGTCGTGGAACCCTTCAACCGCGCCGGCGCCGCCCGCGCGACCAACCCGAAAGGTTCCATCAACAGCGCCCGCATGCCATGGAACAGCCGCGTCGACCTGCGTGTCGACCGCGCCTTCCAGCTTGGCAAAGCCAACGTGAGTGCGTTCCTGTGGGTGCAGAACATCTTCGATCAGCGCAATGTGAACAACGTCTGGCGCTATACCGGCTTGCCGGACGACGACGGTTTCCTCGCTTCTGTAGCGGGGCAGCAGTGGTTGGCCGGTGCTCCTGCCGTGGGCGAGGCCTTGTACCAGCATAGCAACCGCCAGATCGGGTGGATGGGTCTTCCGCGTCTGACGCGGCTCGGCCTGCGACTCAACTTCTGACGCAACTGATGCTGCGATTTCCGCTATCGTAGGACACAATCTTGACGCGAAACATCATGAAATCTCTCTTTAAGATGATGTTCGTGCTCGTGGCGGCGCTCGGTATGAGCGCCGCCACGGCACGGGCACAAAACTGCGAACAGTCACTCGGGCTGGAGTTCCTCGATGTGAACAACGTCCGCGCGCTGATTTTGAACAACGGCGGTCTGTTCTACAATGGGGACCACGTGTATGAAGTGCCGAAGGGCTCCGGCTCCAACGCCATCTTCATGTCGAGCGTCTGGGTGAGTGGCTTCGTGGGCAACGAGACCTCGCCCCGCACCGCCGGCTCCACCTACGGCCCCTGGGAATTCTGGGCCGGCCCGCTCGACGAAAACGGCGAGCCGCCCGAAGACTGCTCCGTCTTTGACCAATTGTACAAGGTCAACAGGGCCGATGTCCAGGCCTATGAGGCCAGGGGCATAACAACCCCTGACCTCCTGGGCTGGCCGACCGGTCTTGGCGCCCCCACGCTGGCGCCTTTCGAGAACGGGATCGATGACGACGAAGACGGCGAAATCGACGAGGAACTCGAGCAGGTCAAGTTCGACATTACTGTGCCGCTGGCCGACCGTGTAAACCGCGTGATCGACCTTGCCGCCGGCGAACGTCCGGCCATCCTGGGCGACATGTCGATCTGGTGGGTCATGAACGATCGCGGTAACGCGCATACCCGCAGCCAGTCGTCCCCGATCGGTCTCGAAGTCCACGGTACAGCGTTCGCCTTCAATCAGTCGGGCGCTATCGGAGACATGACCTTTTACAAGTATAACGTCTTCTACAAAGGGACAGAACCGCTCGAGCGCGCTTACCTTGGCATCGTGTCGGACCCTGACCTGGGCAACGCCTCGGATGACTACGTAGGCTCCGATTCTACACTCGGTCTCGGCTATGTGTATAATGCCGACGACAATGACGAAGGCGGCGAAGGGTACGGCGATCGTCCCCCGGCAGCCGGCTACGACTTCTTCCAGGGCCCGATTGTGCCTTCGCTGGGCGATACGGCGCAGGTAAGCGGGGTCAAAAAGCCGGGCTTCAAGAACCTGGGGATGACGACGTTTGCCTTCTACAACAACGGCGGCGACGTCACGGGCGACCCGGCTACGACGGAAGACTTCTACAACTACATGGACGGTCGCTGGCGTGACGGCAAGCAGTTCACGTTTGGTGGCAACGGCCGCGATGAAGCCGGCGGTGGTTCCACGATCCCGACGCGATTCATGTTTTCGGGTGACCCTGTCGCCAACACCGGATGGACCGAATTTAACCCCGATCCGTTCACGAACGCCGTGCCAGCCATCAGCCCTGGCGACCGCCGCTTCGCGATGGCGACCGGTCCGTTTACGATCAACCCCGGCGACCAGCAGGAAATTGTCTTCGGTCTAGTCTTCGCCCAGGCGGACGATAAGCTGGAATCGGTCGCCAAACTGCGTGAGGTAGACGCCGCCGCCCAGGCGATCTTCGACTCCAACTTCCGCGTACCGAATCCTCCCAACGCCCCGGTCGTCGAGGTGACGGTACAAAACGGGGAAACGGTGCTTGTTTGGACGAACCCTCCGAGTTCGAATAACTATCTCGAGTCCTATGCAGAGCTCAATACGCTTGTGGTTGACCCAACACTGACGGATGACCAGCGGACTTACAAGTTCGAAGGGTACAATGTCTATCAGTACGCGGACGCGGTTGACCAACGGGGTGTGCTCAGAGCTACGTACGACCTCGACAACGGGGTAACCCGTGTGACCGATCAGGCGGGCCCTATCACCGAGATCGTTGCCGACGGCAAAGATGGCGGTGTGCAGACCTTCCACAAGTTCTCGAATCTGACGAACTACACGACGTATTATTATGGCGTCGAGGCATACGGTTACAACGAGTTCTCTTCGCCGAAAAAGATCATCCGCAGCCCGGTCTCGCGGGTTGAGGTCATACCTTTCCGCGGAGAAGACACGGTTTCGGAAGCGGCGATCGCCGCGGCCGAAAGCCGGGCGGAGCCGGACTTGACGGCCACGCTCGCCGGCTCGGGTGAAGGTCGCGTATGGGTCGACATTGTCAACCCCGCAAAGGTTCAGAATGCGACGTACACCGTCGAATTCTACTCCGTGGAGGTACCGGCTGGTAAGATCGATGCCCGCGTCGTCGAGGAAGAAGAAGGGATCGTAGATCCGATCAGCGCGATTCCTCAGGTCGAGAAGACAAACGCGGCCGCCTCGTACACGACCTTCGACATCAAACGGAACGGCACAGTCGTGTTCGATGGCTCCGAGTCCGGTGAACCGGTGCCGCAGCGTGAGAATCTGACGGTTGTCGATGGCCTGCAGTTTAGCGTCGTCGGGCCGGATCTAGGCATCAAGGCTTTTGGCGTCGTGAGCAACGCCGCCGGGCCCATCGATCCGCCGGATATGGCTGCCTTTTCATTCAACGGCTGGGGCTTCCCGACCTTGGAGGAAGCGGGCTTCACGCCGGTTGGCACCTACCCGGATCCCCTCCGCCCCACCACCGGTTTGCAGCAGTCGACCAGTCCGGCGATGTGGGGTTTCCATGCCGGCGGTGGCGCCGGTCCGTTTGGCCCTAGTACCGATGGTACCTCGTTCCTCGGTCGCGCCCTCCGCGGTACCAACGTAACGCGTCTCTCGTTCTTCGATTGGGAGATGCGCTTTACGCAGCAATGCGCGGACGGGATTGACGGAGTAATCGCCGAGACGGACTGCCTGGCCTGGCGCGGTTTTGAAGACGGTGCGATTGTCGAAGTGCCGTTTGAACTCTGGCGTGTCGGTGTAGGCACGTTCGGAGACGCCACTGATGACCTCCGTATAGTGCCGGCCATCTGCGAAGAAGGTTGCGGCGCTGGCACGGACTCTCTCACCTATGACCTCGGCGGCGACCACCCGCTTTCGGGCGGCGATAACGATCCGTTCACCGACTGGATCTACTGGTTCCTGCCTATCGATCAGACGGCAGGCTCCGCCGGGTACCAGGACTTTTTCTTTGGCACGGGTGACGTGGATGGCGAAGTGCTGGCCCGTACGGTGCTGGTGAACTTCAACGGCGGTACCCTACCGACGGTGAATGCTCCCCTGCCCGAGTCTGGCACGACATTCCGCATCTACACCTTCAAACCAAGCCAGCCGGGCGACGTCTTTACGCTCAGCACGGCCGGGTTTGAAGCAGCCGCGGCAACACAGGCTGAAAAAGAAGCCTCCCTCGAAACAATCGGCATCACCCCGAACCCCTACAAGGGCGCCTCGATCTATGAGCGGAGCCAGCTCGTGGATGAGGTGCGGATCACGAACCTCCCCGAGGTTGCAACGATCCGGATCTTCACGCTGCATGGCGCGCTGATCAGGACGTTGAATAAGAACAGTCCGGAACGGTACATGACGTGGGATCTGCGAACGGAGAATCAACTTCCGATCGGCAGCGGGATGTATCTCGTCCACGTCGATGTTCCGAATGTTGGCACGCAGACGATCAAATTTGCCGTGATCAAGAAGCGTATCCAGCTGAACGTGTTCTAGCGTCGAATCCCACTGGGATCCGCTGGGAGCTGTCTCCCGGATCTCTGATTCATTCTCGACACCTTGTAGACCATTGGTTTTTCATATGAAAGCATTCATGCATAATCCATCGAAGCTGGGGTTCGGCTTGCTGGCGATCTGGCTCACGTTTGCCTCCGCTACCGAGTCCTCCGCCCAGTCGGATGATCGCGGTTCTCTCGGGCAATCAGGCTCCCGCGCCGGCACTTCCGGCGCCACCGAGTTGCTCGTTCCGCTCACGGCACGGTACACCGCCCTCGGCGGAACGTCCACCAGCGGTCTGGCGGACATGAACGGCCTCGAGGCGCTCTATGCCAACCCGGCCGGCCTCTCGTTGAACACCGGCACCGCCGGCCTCTTCAGCCGAGTGGAATACGTTGCCGACATCGGCGTGAACTACTTCGGTATCGCGCAGAACTTTGGCGACTTCAACAACATCGCGTTCACGATTTCGGCCTGGGACTTCGGCGACATCCCCGAAACTACGGAGGATTCCCCGGAGATCACGGACGTGACCTTCAACGTGTCGTACCTGACGGCAGGTCTCTCGTATTCGCGTCAGCTCACCGACCGCATTGCGGCCGGCGCCACGCTGAAGCTGGTCAACGAATCCATCGACGACGTGAGCGCCTCGGCGGTCGCGTTTGACGCGGGCATGACCTACAACGTAAGCGAGATCGGCCTCCGACTGGGCGTCAGCCTGAAGAACATCGGGAACGAGTTGGCCTTCACGGGCACCGGCCTGACGCGCACCGTACGGTTGCCGGGTCAGGAACCGTCCGCGAACAACAACACGGTGTTGATCGAAAGCGAAGGCGTTCAGATGCCGACGCTACTCAACGTGGGCCTGGCCTACACCGTGCCGATCGCCGGCACCAACTATGTCAGCTTCCTGACGAACTTCCGGTCGAACTCGTTCGACCAGGATCTCTACTCGGGTGGCATCGAACTCGGCTTCCAGAATATCCTCTATATTCGCGGTGGCTACCAGTTCGCGGAAGACATGGACCTGACGTTCTACCAGGGCGCGGCCTTCGGCGGCGGCCTGAACCTGAACGTGGGCGGCACGCGGATCGCACTCGACTACGCCTACCAGCCGACCGAGTTCTTCTCGGACGTCCAGTACATCACGGCTTCGTTTTCGCTGTAATCGATACTGAAACGCATCCCCCGATCGATTTCGGGGGCAGGCTCTGGACTTGATCCAGCCGTCATCCTGGACTTGATCCAGGACCCAGAAGGATGTCTCATCCGACGGGGTCCTGGGTCGGGGCCCAGGATGACGTGTTTTCTGGGAGATGCGGCAACACCATAAAAAAGCCCGGTACGCCATAGCGCACCGGGCTTTTGTACTTCAGACGGGCCGGGTGATCAGCCCTTGACGCCCTGCTTGGCCTGGAACGCCTCCCAGTCAGCCAGGAACTTCGCGAGCCCGTTGTCCGTCAGCGGATGGGACAGCAACGCCTTGATCACGCCCAGCGGCATGGTGCCTACATGGGCGCCGGCCATCGCGCACTCGACCACATGCATCGGATGCCGGATCGACGCGGCGAGGACCTGCGTCTTGAGGTCGTAGTTCTTGTAAATCGTTACAATCTGTCGGATCAGTTCCATCCCATTCTGCGATATGTCGTCCAGCCGGCCAACAAACGGGCTGATGTACGTCGCCCCGGCCTTGGCGGCGATCAGCGCCTGCGTCGGCGAGAAACAGAGGGTGCAATTCGTCCGGATCCCTTCACCCGTGAAGGTCTTGATCGCCTTGATGCCATCGAGGATGAGCGGCACCTTGACGACGACATTCTTGTGGATCTTGGCGAGCGTACGGCCCTCGGCGACAATGCCGGCGTAGTCGGTAGCCGTTACCTCGGCGGAGACGTCGCCATCGACGATTTCGCAGATCCTGTAGATGTGCTCATGGAAATTAACGTTGCCGGCTTTTTTCATGAGCGACGGGTTGGTTGTTACCCCGTCCAATACGCCCATGTCATTGGCTTCTTTGATCTCGGCGAGATCGGCGGTGTCGATAAAAAACTTCATAATCGCTTTCTGTGGTGTAGTGGATAAGGACAATGAAACGCAACAAGAACGTCGATACAGCCCAGGGACTGGGCGCTATGGTCCGATTCTCGCCTCGGTCAGAGAAACGTCGGCCGGGAGGCCGAGAGCCATCCGATTCCGGGAAGCTCTTGCCGCCCGCGCCGGAAATGCCGGGAATGTACACACGAGTCATCTATCGGCGTCTCGCCGGGTGTTCTTTAGCCTGACACGTGTTCGCGGCAGGCCAGGCGCCCCCGTGCAGCCCTATCAATGGACCCACGATCATGACGCATCTCTGCCTGTTCGAGGACGCCCGGGTACATCACCTGCGTCCCCTCATCGATATGCGCGCCGTGTATCAGTTGCGCCCGGGTATGGTTACCCTCCTGGATGCGACACGGTTGCTGCTGAATTCGTTTCCAGTACTACTTCATTCGCGGCCAGACGTTGCATCGATCGTGGCCACCGCGACGGGACTTTCCGTGAACCGGCTGCCGGCTGACAGTCCCGTTGTGTTCGTTAATGGCCGCTACCTGGCCGAAACTGGCCCGGTCACACAATCAATCGTCGCCCTCCTGGAGTCCACGGCACCCGAGCAAGTGCTTGTGCAGGGCGACGATGTGATCGCGGCCCGCCTCAATCGGCCGGCGCCCAACCTCTTGCAGCGACCCGCGATCGAACTCGATGCTTTCCCGGGCATTCCGCGTACGCCCGTCGCCGGTGCACGCCTGGTGGGCCGGCTCTGGCATCTCATCGATGAGGTGCGACCGGCTCTGGTGCGCGATGCCCGTCTCTGCGAGCGCCAACCCGAGCGATGGAGCGCCCAGGGCCTCCATCTGGGCGAAGGCGCCATTCTGACCGGTCGCGACCGCATCTTCATCGGCGCCGGCGTACACATCAGTCCGGGCGCGATCCTGAACGCCACCCACGGCCCCATCGTGCTCGACGACGAATCGGCCGTCCACGAAGGGGCCATTCTTCGCGGGCCGGTTTACATCGGGAAAAAGGCCAGTGTACGCGCCCGTGCGGAGGTTGAGGGATGCAGCATCGGTCCCGGATGTAAGGTGGGCGGCGAGGTGATGGACGTAATCATGCACGCCCATGCAAACAAGGGCCACGCCGGCTTCCTGGGGCACTCGTACATCGGGAAATGGTGCAATCTCGGCGCCGGGACCAATGTCTCCAACCTGCGCAACGACTACGGGGAGGTGGCCCTCTACAATGCGCACCTTGAGGCCTTTGAACCCTCCGGTCGGCAGTTTCTGGGGGTCTTCATGGGCGATCACACCAAACTGGGAATCCAGTCCATGGTCAATACGGGCTCGGTATTCGGGGTGTCGTGTAATCTCTTCGGGGCCGGTTATATGGACCGCTACGTCCCTTCCTTCTCATGGGGAGGTCCACAGACGGGGCTGGAACCCTACCGCATCGACAAGGCCCTCCGGGTCGCGGAAGTGATGATGGCCCGACGCAACCTGCACATGACCGCCGACGAACGGGTGCGCCTCCAGTCGCTGTGCCGAATCGCGCACTCCGTCCAGGCGTGAAGCCGAGGCGCCAGTGCGACCGTTCATATCCCTTTTACGACGATCATCGTGAGGTCGTCGCTGAGCAGAGTCGCGCTGCCGGTGAAGGCGATGATATCGGATCGCACGGCGTCGAGGATATCCTGCGCGGATTTTGCCTGGAGGTCGCGCATCAATTGGGTGAGCCGTTCTTCCCCGTACTCTTCCTCGGCAGGCCCCATGGCTTCGGTGACGCCGTCGGTGAACAGGGCAAGTACATCGCCGGGCCCGAGGACCAGCGTCCCCCGCTCGTACGGGATGCCTTTGATGACGCCCAGTAACAGTCCGCCTTTCTCCAGCAACTCCACGTCGCCCGAAGCGCGCAAAAGGATAGGGGGATTGTGGCCGGCGTTCACATAATCCACCCGCTTCTCGACCGGGGTGTACACGGCCAGAAACGCCGTGATGAACTTGTCGAAGGCGGTGTTCTGACAGATGACCCGGTTCATGTGGCCCACGACTTCCTCGAGGGTCAGGTCCATTGGCGTCATCGTATGCAAGCAGGCCTGGAGGTTGGCCATCAGGAGCGACGCCGGCAGACCTTTGCCCGTCACGTCCGCAATAGCCATGAGCAGGCTGCCGTTGGATTGCGAAACGAGGTCGTAGTAGTCACCCCCGACATGCCGGCTAGGAAACGCCATCGCGGCGATATCAATGCCGGCGAGCTCGGGGATCTCCTGGGGCAACAGGCCCAGCTGGATATCGCGGGCGAGCCGAAGCTCTTCCTCCAGCCGCTCCTTTTCGATCTGCTCTTCGACGAGGTATGTATTCTGAAGGCTCACGTAGGCGAGGTTGCCAAACGCGGAGAGCAGCTCCAGATCATCGTCGACAAAAGGCTTACCCGTCATCTTGGGGCCCAGGCAGAGCACGGCACTGGTTTCATCCTGATGGCGGATGGGCAGAATGAGGGTCATGCCGCACTCGGCAAGTGGCACAAACTCGGGGCTCGGCTTCGTTTCTAGCTGGAAGTAGGACGGCAGGGCATCCAGCGCCACCATCGTATGTTCGGGGAAAGAACAGTCCGGCACGTTGTGCGAGGCGATCACATGCAACCCGTTGGGTGCCTCGGGGGCGCCTCCAGGCCGGCGCATAATGAACAGATACTTGTTGATCAGCATCTGCCCCATCAGCGTGAACGTCAGCATCTTGAGGAGCTGCGCACGGTCAAATGTGGCGTTAAACTGCTGCGACAGATCGAACAACGTGTTCAGCTGCTGGATCTTGCCGTCGAGCGTCCGATTCGTTTGCCGCAGTTCTTCGACAACGAGCGAGTTCTTGACGGCCGCGGCCGACATATTGACGAGCGACTGGATGAACTCGAGCTCTTCATCGGTGAAGGGGACGCCGGTCGCTTTTTTTCCCAGCCCGACGAGGCCGATCAGGGTGTCGGAACTGATAATCGGGAGGAGGAGCACCACCTGATGCCGGCGCAGCGGCTCGGGGATTTCTTCATCGCGCAGGATGTGCTTCATCGCCGCCATATCGATGGCCATGGTGCTATCAATAGGGATGTCCGAGAGCCCCTTCACGATGACGGCCCGATAGAGGCCCGGCTGCTTGCCGTCCAGCAGGCCGATGCCGCGGGTGACGAGCAGCTTGCTCATCGCCGTGAGCAGCAGGTTGTTGAGCACGAAGGAAAGATCGAGCGAGCCGCTCAGCAGCCGGCTCGCTTCAAAAAGCGCGCGGAGATCGTAGCGTTTGGCGCGTTGGACGTGTGACGGCGTGTCCTGCATCGAAAGCAACAACTAACGTGGATCGCGACCGGGTCAAGCGGCGCGCGGTTCATCGAGATGGATGACCTCGGCCTGGGTGGCTTTTCCATCGGTGAGGGTTAGCCGGATGCAGGTCTTGACCTGATGGAAGCCCTGCTGGCCGGCGGCTCCGGGGTTAATATAGAGCATATTCCGGAGCGATTTGTCGCGTTCGATGCGAAGGATGTGGCTGTGGCCGCAGATGAGCAGGTCGGGTGGGTCTTCGCGGAGCCGCGGGCCCATGCCCCGTTGCCAGGCGCCGGGCCGGCCGGCGATGTGGGTCATCCAGATTCGTACCCCGCCGACTGTTTTTTTATAGTGCTCCTCGCTGCGGTGGCGGATCGACTGGCCGTCGATGTTTCCCCAGACGGTTCGGGTCGGGGCGAGTTCTTCCAGGCGATCGAGGATGTCCGGCGTGCCGACATCGCCGGCGTGCAGGATCAGGTCCATGCCCGTGAAATACGTTGGGATCGAGGGGTGGAAATACCCGTGGGTGTCGGACAGGATGCCGATCAGCATGGAGGGGCAGGTGGGCGAACGGGCATGAAAAGAGTGCGGAGATCAGCGAAGCATGAGGCGAACACCGATCCGCCGGCGCGACCGCGGCCAGTTGGCGCTTTCGGGCGCCCATTGCAGGATAGGCAGGCCAATAAACGGCAGAATCTGGTAGCCCGGCCGATTAAACTCCAGCCCGCTGCGAAGCCAGACAGCGCCGCCGATATAGTCCGAGTCGATCGTCACTTCCTGTTCGCCGATCGATTTCTGTGAGGCTTTCGGGGAGAGTTCGAGGAAGGAGGTTTCGACGAGGTCGTAGTTGCCGGCCTGGCCCAGGAGCGAGAAAAAGACGTTGGAGCCGGCGGGGTCGAAGGCGAAGTCGTACCCCAGCATCAACCGGGCTTCCCAGCCAAACGCGCGGGTGTAGATAATGTCCACATCCCGGTTGGGATCGTCCGCCCCGAGGCCGTGAAGCACGTAGCTGCCGCTTCCGACGCCGGGCGTCGGCTCGTCACCCAGCACCCACTGTTCGTAGCCGATGCGGATCCGGCGGACGCCGAAGGCAAAGTTGGAGGTGGTTGTCGGCGTGATGCTGCTGGAGGAGAGCCACCCGATATCCATCTGCGGGAAGCCCACCGGGCCGTCGAACGAAGGGTCGACGGCAAGGCGCAGGGCGAACGTGGTTTCTTCGTTGCGCTCGTAGTAGGTAAATACTACCCAGCTGAGGGCCAGGCCACCGCGTGTGCTGTTGCCGGCGGCATCGATGATGCCGCTCATGTCGAGTTGGGGTGCGAGCTGATAGTCGAGGCGAAAACTCAGCCCCAGTGGATTAGCTTCCAGGGACTGGAGGCCGTCTTCCTGGATGACGCCGGCGGCCCGGTACGACACCTCGCCGGAAAGGGCATATCCCCCAAAAAACTCACGCTGGGTCTGCTCGCTCCGGTAAAAAGGATCGTAGGCCTGGAAGGGCTGCTGGGCGTATGCCTCCCCCGCGCCCGCGACCACGAGCAACGTCAGGAGTCCTAAGGCGCGATGTGCAGACGGGCTTGGCAACGCAAGGGCGGCGCTGGGCCGCGAAAGTCCGGGTAACGGCGGATTACCTGGGGGAAGGAACCGCTTCCAAGAAAACGAAAAAAAAACTCTCGTGCCAGTCCATCCAGAGGCCATCGCTACATCGTAACGTTCTGTCGGGCCGGACCTGACAACAGTGCATTGGGGCCAGGGTTTAGACGCCGTCACAGAGAAAGCGTTTCTCCGGGCGCAAGCACACGGGCGCGATGGCCTTTTTCTTCAAACAATCGCGCCCAGGCGGAGGTGTCGATGACAATCGGCGGGAAGGTGCCGTGGTGGATCGGGACGTACAGGTTTGCCCGAAGCATGCCGGCCGCCCGCAGCGAAGTCCGTGGCCCCATCGTGAATACGTCGCCGACGGGGATAAAGGCGACGTCGATCGCATACTCCTCCCCGATCCACGCCATTTCGGCGAAAGGAGCCGTGTCGCCGGCGTGGTAGATCACCTTCTCCTCGATCTCAATGATAAATCCGCCCGGGTTACCTCCGTAGGAGCCGTCCGGAAACGACGACGAGTGGAGCGCGTGCGTCATCGTCACCCGCCCCCAGGGCAGGTCCGCTCCGCCGCCGATGTTGAGGCCCAGCGTGTTCGTGTGGTCGTGGCGCTGTTCGATATACGTCGCCACCTCGTAGTTACCCACGACGAGCGCTCCGGAGGCCGCGGCGATGGCCGGCGTGTCCCCCCAGTGGTCGCCGTGGGCGTGGGTGACGAGGATGGCGTCGGGCTTGAGGGTGTCGATATCGACGATACCCTGCGCGAGGGGATTATCGGATAGGTAGGGGTCGATCAGCAGGTCAACCCCCTTCGCCTGGATGCGAAGGGCGGAGTGGCCGTAGTAGGTGAAGGTCATGAGGGGTGTAAGGTTCGAAGTTCGAGGTTCAAAGGGGGGGTCACCGCAAGAGCACCATCGAGCGCGTTTGAACCTGGCGGCCGGCGTGGAGGACGTAAAAGTACGTGCCGCTGGGCAATCCACCGGCATCAAACGCCACGTCGTGCCAGCCGGCGGGCTGGTGCTCATCCACCAGCAACCGTACGCGCCGGCCGAGCACATCGTACACCGACAGGCGCACGGCGCCGTCCTCGGGGAGGGCGTAACGGAGGGTCGTGCTCGGGTTGAACGGATTCGGGTAGTTGGGCTCGAGCGCGTACGCGGTCGGAAGCCCGGATGCGGACTCGGTGGCCACGGCGGAAGCGCTGATGCTGAACTGCCAGGTGTCCGACCACTCGCTCAGCGGTTGGCCGGTTGTTGCCACGAGCTGCATTCGCCAGTAATACGAGCGACCGGCTTCCAGACCTTCGATGGGATAAGATGAGACGGCCTCCAGCGTATCGGCAACAACGAGCGTGGAAAACCCGGGATCCGTGGCTACATGCAGCACGTGCCCCAGAAATGGCCGCGCGTTCCAGTAGAGAGACACCGGCTGCAGCACGTTGGTCGCCAGGTCGGCCGGCGCGGAAAGGATGGGGGGATCGACGTTGGCCGACAGGATGCGGAACGTGGTGCCCGGTTCGGGCAGGGAGGCGGTATAAGGCGGTGCCGATCCACCGTTCAGATTCACCAGCACCGTACGAGCCATGACTTCGCCGCCAATGTTGGCGGAGCCAAAAAAGAAGTCTATGTACCCCTGTTCACCCGGCGACGCTCCGCCGTCTTCCGGCAGATACCAGTAGACCCAGTCGCTGGCAGGGTCGTCGTCTCCGCCCGATACGAGATGATCGCCGGCGATATCGAATACACCATCCTGGCTTCCGGCCCCGCAGGCTGCTTCACAGATAGCCGGCAGGAGGCGCACGTCGTCTGTAGGATCGTCTTCGGACGCGCCGGCCCCGCTACGCCATAGTTCAAACGGAACCTCGACGAATTCGCCATCTTCGAAGCGGCGAGCGGCGAGGCAGTCCGTCGTTTCGATGATTTCATTTATGCCATCCGCGCAGGCCTGCGTGAAGCGCATTTCATACGTGAAGGGGGAGAAGCGCGCGATGTTGTCGTTGCGTACCACGCGAGCGAGGAAGGTACCGGGTTCTGAAACCTGTCCGAAACTTGAGGAACTGACATCTCCTCCATGGAAGCCCCACACGGCATCGCTGGTCGACTGCTGAACGCCGGCGGTGGGGCGTGTGGCGTCCGGGTAGCTGCCTGCGGGTGTGATCGTGCCTTCGAGGACGGGAAAGCCGTTGCCGTCGAAAGCAAACGCCGCCATGTCCGGCGGATCGATGGGGCCGGCGGCGTTGGACACGGTCATGAAGGCGCGAATGAGGGATGAGCCGGGATCCGCGCTGGTCGTGAAGCGCCATGTCTCCGACCAGGGGCCCGAGCCGGCCTCGTTTACGGCACGCACCCGCCAGTAATAGGGGGTCGAGATCGCCAGATCCGCGACCTCGAGCCGGTTTACGGTTTGCACGGCTTGTGTGATGAGTTGCGTAAACGCCTCATTGGTGGCAAGTTGTACGTCGTAGTAGGCGCCCGGCGCCTCCGGGGCCACATGCCAGTGCAAGGTCACATCGGCCGGCTGGGCATCGACCCCATCGGCCGGGGCCTCCAGGACGACACCGCGACGCGGGCGCACGACGTTCGGATCCGCGGGGGGCTGATCGAGGCCGGCGTCAAAGGCCGATTGCACCTGCCCGTTGATGGCGCGCAGCCGGGTGATGGAGTCCAGATGATCTTCTCCTCTGGCGTAGAAGATGCCGATCGTCACTTCATGCCGCTCGTTCGGGGCCAACGCCGTAGGCCCCATACCCATCAGCAAGCGCCTGTCACGGAAGCTATTGGGAGGTTCATTGTCGATAAAAGGGTCCGGGTTGGCTTCCGTCCACCCCGTTCCCGTCACCGGGTCACCGGAAAACATGAAACGCGTGGTGGGCTTTGTAGAGTCAGGTACAAGGGAAGCCGTGTCCCCTCCATATACGAAGGGTGTGCCGTCCCACCATTGCCCTAACAGGTAGTTGTAGAACGCACCGACTTCCTCCGGGAGGCAGCCAGAGACGCCACATGGTCGCTCCGGGTACGTCGAAAAGGAAGTCATCGCCAGATTAACATAATCAGGCACCTGAGTACCATTCACCCAGGCAGAGTCTCCGGCTGAGGGCACGGCAAACCCACGTACGAAGTCGAATCCAATCGCCGGCGGCGCCGTGCCATATCCATACCCGGAATCCGATAGATCCTCGTTGTCGGCATTATAGACGTAGGCGAGTCCCAACGTCGTATCCGAGCCAATGTAATCGTCAAAAAGATCGCCCAGGTCAGGGTCCGCAAAAAGCCCCAGGTAGGCATCATGGAGCGGCTGCTCCCCCCTGTTATAGAGCGCAAAGCGGTAGAATGTTATGTCCCCATTGGCCCCGCCCGCCAGCGAGGCATATGCGAGGCCGTGCACTTCGATTCCCAGCGGCTGCGATTGGGTGAGTTCGTGGGTATTGCCCACGTCGTTCATTACCCACCAGATCGATTGGTCCCCCAGGATAGCGGGGCGTTCGCCGGCCGCGAGGTCGATCACCCGGTCGACCCGATCCGCCAGCGGAACACTGATGTCGAACGCGACCTGTTCCCCCGCCTCATCCATCTGCCCGTCCCCGTCGTCATCCACCCCGTTGCCAGGAGGCGCCAGGGTCGGAGCGCCCAGGCCCGTCGGCCAGTCGCGGAGGTCTGGAATGGCCTCACCTGTCACCTGGTAATCGGCGACATCAAACCGGCTCACCTTGTAAAGGCGATCGTAGAGGCTGCAATCGGTTGGGGAGGAGCCATCATTGTTTAATGGGCCGGCCCAGAAATCCATGAGGCCATACCGCACGCTGCGACGCGTGGCATGGCCTCTTGCCCCACGTTGGCGCCTACCCAGAGGTTGGCGACATAAATAGGGTCGATTCCTGAGCCTCTGGGCACTTCGTACCCGCTACTCTGCTGTATGTCCCAAAAAAGCCCCCCATTGTTCAGAATCCGAGCGCGGACATTGTTTATGTCCAGAAAGGCCTCCCCGATCGATGGGTCGCAGGAGCCCGTTTGGGCCAGCGCCTGCAACGGGGAAAGCGACAGGAGCAGGCCGCAAAAGACGGTGATTCGGGAGATCGATGTGGGGAAGTTCGGCATGGGTAGCTGCGACTTTAGAGTGGATCTTCTAACATACTACCCGATCCAGCCGGCGGCAACCAGGGCAGGGTTTTTACCCATGCCTGTGAGTCCCGCTTAATCCCCGCGACGAACGGCCACCCGGTACAACCAGAACACAAACGCCACGATGCTCAAGGCATACGAACTAGGCGCTTTCAGCAATAACAAAGATGTAAACGAGAAGAGTTACGGACCCGCGCCTTTGCTAAGGCGCGGGTCGATCAGAGGGTCACCCCGCTTCGGCTCGAAGCAGCGGGCGAGCCCCGACATGGGTGATGGTCATGATGTAGACGAGAACGGTAGCGCTACGTGTTACAGTCTACAAACTCCCACTCTTTCCTGCAAAATTCCGGCTGGAAGTTGGACGATGACGCTAAGGAAGTGTAAGTGCGTAGAGCAATCAACCCGGTCAGTTTGACTTTATCACGCATCGAAATTCCAGGTGTTGATCTCCCGGGATATTGGTTTGCGAATGGGTACATGTTTCTTGTTCGTTACAATTCTTAGCCGTAGTCCAGGAGGAGCCGTTTTTCTTTTGGATTTTATCCACGACTACTTGGTTTCCCGGTTTGGTGACATCGCACGTTACGGTAGCGGTTACTCCATGTTTTTGGCACACTTGAGTGGCGGAATTACTGGAGTTTGACATGTACTCGCTTTCCGCAACAGAGCCGCACGCTGCAGTCATCTCCCCGTCGCTTGTGGTGGGACCTGTAAAGGAGAGTTTGACCGACGGAGCCTTACAGGCACCATTGGCACAACCAAGCGGGCATACGTACTGTTGTTCGCTGCAAACCACGTATTGCTGTGTTCCTTGCTGCCTTTCCATGTTTACTTGGTACTGTCGAAGAATATTGCCAGTACACCCATCCTCAATATTTAGGGGGGCAAAAACACTGCTATTGGCTAAAAAGTTTTTGCTTGGGTCACTAAACCAGCTAGGCTCACTACTGGACACTTTTCCAGGTTGACAACCACGTAACTGCAACATAAACAGTGGTTTGGTGGCCAGGTTTTTCTGGCCCATAAACCGCAAAAACATAGAAGAGAGGGCCGGAAGGCGTAGGTTTGGGTTTGCAAC
>JBGSPJ010000067.1:0-1753 GCA_041738655.1 Rhodothermales bacterium
GGCGCGCGAACAGGCGCTGCGCAAGCTGCGAGGCCATGTTGCCGTTGCTTTCGATGCCGCCATCGCCACCGCCGGAGGTGCTGCCCGGAGTGACAGCGGCCGACGCCCAGTCGTCTTCCGACGGGTCGCCGTTGCCGGGCGTCGAGTCGGGGTCCTGGGGCTGTGCGGCCATCACCTCGACGACGTTTTCGATCGGCCGCATCGTTTCGACCCGGGCCGTGAGCGCTCCGGTTACGGAGGCGCCGGCCGCGAGGGCGTCGATGGTGATTTCGAAGGAGTCGGGTCCGAGGACGACGGTGCCGTCGCCGGCGTAGTCGACGTACCTAAGCCCCTCCGGCATCCGGTCTTCAATCCGAATGTCCGTCGCTTCGTCCGGACCCTGATTCGTGAGGGTGATCGTGAAAATGACCGTGGATCCGGAGTCAGGCGCGGGGTTATCGACTGTCTTGGCGAGCTCGAGGTCCGCCCGGAGGCCAGGGGTAAAGGTGATGTTGTCGATCGCGCCCGAGCCGCGCCGTGAGATCCATAGGGTGCGGACGTCATCGGCGTTGGTGGCAACGACTACCTGGCCATTGTCTCCGGTGGCCGGCGGGGTGACGGTGGAAACGACCGCGCCGGCGGCGTCACGGAACTCGACGATCATCGACTCACGCAATTCCACATCCAGGGCCGTAAAGCCCGTGATCGAGACCGGCGTCGGGAAGTCCAGCCGGAGCGTGGTGTTGCCGCCGTGGTCGCGGGGGTCGAGCACCGGATCGGAGGATAGGGTGCCACAGCCCTGCTGGACGATGAGCACGTTGCCGAGCGGCATGTCGTTCGGATAGGCGCTGCCGGCTTCCCCGCCGGCGCCGATGCCTGGGCCTCCAAAAGTTTCGTTGGGCGTGCCAAGGTCCTCGTCGCCCCCCGAACAGCCGCCGGGACACGTCGTGGCGTAAATCACGGCAGCATTGGCCGCACAGCCCGGGTTGTCGCCAAACACGGTGATGTCGCCGTATCCGCCGGAGGCGGTCAGCGTACGGACGATTTGCCCCTCGGTCAGGCTCTCGAAATCGATGACTTGGGACTGGGCGGACGCGCTGCCAGCCGTGAACAGGAGGAGCGCGGCGCCGGCTATCAGAAGGTGTAGCGTGCGGCGCAGCGTGGGGTGGGCGGAAGCGGTCGAGACCGCGGAAACCGCGTCTATAAGGAAGGGCATGGGGAGTTCTGATTCAGGTGCGTGGGTACGCAGGGTATCGGTCGGTGCTACCGCGAAGCAAGCCGATAAGTTATTGCTGAAGTGTGCTTTTTTTGTAGAGGATTGTTCGGGTGAACTTTGCTTGCGCGGCCATCGGTAAGGGCGCCGGGTGGCCGGCCGGCGAGTTGACTTTACCCGGGCTTCCTGCTAGATTGCCGGACCGGATTCAGCTCATCCGTCCGAAGCCCGCCAGGTGCGGGCGTATCTCTCTGTTCACGTCCTTCCTTAGTATTCTGCATGAGCAGCACCCTCGCTATCGTGCTCACTGTCGCGTTTGGGATTTTACTGGTTGTCGGCCTGGGCGCTCTGGTTCTGTACAAGCGGTACGAACGCTCCGCGATCGGCTCCCGCACGATACCGTCCCCGCCGGCTGTACCGCCGCAGCAGGAACTGAGCGCGCTGGGCATCCTGGAAATCAAACCCCGGGCGCGCCGGGCGGATACGTCGCCGGCGCCTGCTCCCGCCCATCCCGCTCTACCTCCGGCCCCGGAGCGCGAGTCGGACGTGCTCGACACGCCG
>JBGSPJ010000107.1:0-5375 GCA_041738655.1 Rhodothermales bacterium
TCGCGGGCGACTCCCAGTGCCTCGTCGTTCGACCCTTCCAGCGCGCCGAGGCCGTGCATCGTCCATAGCGCATGCAGGGCGCCGCCGTTCAGCCCGATGGCGTCCAGCCGCTGGTTGCGGACAAGTGCGTACAGGTCGGGCAGCACATCCGTCTGGCCGCGTTCGACCAGCAGGCGCTGGGCCGTCATCCGCCAGAACAGGTTGTCGGCGCCGAGGGCGGCGACGAGGCCATCGGGGTCGGATTTGGAGAGGATGCGGGGTGTATACCGCGGAGCCTGTTTGTACGCGATCCGGTAGATCCTCCCGTGGGCTTTGTCGCGGAGGCCGTTGATGTAGGCGTTGCCGGCGCCGTTCTTGAAGCCTTCGGGGGTGGGGTTGTGTTGGACGATGAAGTTGTACCAGTCGAGCACCCACACGGCCCCGTCGGGGCCGGCCTCCGCATGCACGGGGGACACCCACTCGTCGACGCTGGCCATCAGATTCCATCCGTCTTTTTCCGTGAAGCCGGAGCCGCTGGGTTCGAGGATGGCCTGGTGGAGCAAGCCGCCGGTGGGTTCGTTGACGAGGGCGATCCGGTTCCAGAATCGTTGCGGGAAGCTCCGCGCCGTATAGAGGTTGTGGCCAGCCGCGGCCGTGTAGCCCCCGAACACATCTACCTGCCGGAAATTCGGTGTGTTCGGGTGGAAGGCATAGTGGCCGTCGATCTTCTGCCGGCCATTCCCGCGCAGCCCGAGAACGCCGGCGTAGTACCGGTCCGGAATAGCGACGTAGACGCTGTGTTCGTTGTTCGCTGTAGATCCGAAGATGTCAAAGGTCTCGGAGAAGCCGAGTCCCCACGTGTTATTGGTGAACCGGGTCACCTGCTCGAGCGCGCTGCCGTCCGACTGGAAGCGGTATACACCCTGGATGAGTTCCACCGAGTCGCCGGCGACGACACCGGCGTAGTCGCTGTACCCGACGGTCCCCCAGAGCCAGTTGTCGAACCCGTAGCGCAGGTTGGAGGGGCCGGCGTGGGTATCAAAGGTGCCCCATCCGGTGAGGATGACCTCGCGCACATCGGCCCGGTCATCGCCATTGGTGTCTTTTAGGAACAGGAAGTGGGGCGCCATCGAGACGATCACCCCATCGTTGGCGAAGGTAAGGCTCGTGGGGATATTGAGGCTGTCGGCAAAGATCGTGAAACGGTCGGCGCGGCCGTCGTTGTCGGTATCCTCGAGGATCTTGATGCGGTCGGTGCCGGCATGATCCGGGTTGACCGTGTTCGGGTAGTCCTGCGTTTCGATGACCCAGAGCCGGCCGCGCTCGTCCCACGCCATCGCGATGGGCTTCAAGATGTCGGGCTCGGCCGCGAACAGCTGGAGCTCGAATTCTGGCGGTACCTGGATGTACGCCATCGACGATTCGGGCGCGAGCGGGTGCTGGAAGTTCAGCGGAGGATCCCGCTTTTCATAGTTCGGGATGCTATCGTGCGGGATATACGTCAGGGGTTGGAAGGAAAGTTGCTCCCAGCGGCCGGCCAGGTCGTCGCCTACGGCCCAGAGGATGCCGCGCTTGACGAGGGCGTGGAAGCCGGGGTTGGACCACGTCCGTTCGTCGTGCCCGTATGCCGTATAAAAGACACGGCCGTCGCCGTGGGTCCGCGTCCACGTCCACGGCTCGCGGTGGTCGCCTTCGACGCGCTCCTGGAGTACCGTTCGGTCGGGGTTGTGGAGGTCGTGGACATACGTTTCGTCCCAGGTTTCGAACGGAGCAAGGCCAGCGGTGATCGGGTGGTCCGATACAATCGTCTCGGCGGTGAAGGTGCCGGTTTCGTGGGACTTGAACTGGGCGCCCACCAGGGCGACGAAGGCGTCGGAATTGCGGAAGCAATAGGAGGCGCTGTGGATGGGGAGGAATCCCTTCCCCGAGGCCACAAAATCGAGTAGCGCTTTTTCCTGGCTCGGTGCGATCGAATCGTGGTTGGCGTAGAGCATCACGGCGTCGTACAGCGCCAGCGTCTGTGGATTCAGATCCGCCAGGTCGCTTGTGTAACTGACGTTGATGCCGTCCAGCGCAAGCGCCGAGGCCAGCATCGGCGCGTAGGCCTCGCTGTCGTGGTGCCGGCTGTCGTGGCCCAGGAACAGGACTTCGATCTTCCGGGGGCCGACATCGGCCGGCTGGCCGCCCTGGCAGCCGGCGAAACCGAGGGCCGCTATCAGCAGCAGAGCGTGGCCGGTTTGGACCATGGGCAAAAGCGCGAAAGCACGGGTTTGGAGCAGCTTCATCGGGATGTAGGAACGAGGATAGAAAGCGGTGGGAACGGGATGAACCGCCGGGCATATCTTAGCAGTTGCGTCGATGAAGTGCAATGCGAATGGACCTGGAATAAGTGACGGAGTGTGTTGTATCTTCCCACCCGGCCTCCTTCGTGAGACTACCCTTGCCGATTACCCCAGGTATGACGATGACGAATGCTGTTATAAATCGGGCTCGTTATTCCGTGGCGCGCGCTGCAGTAGTGGTTGTATTCGTTTTGCTGGCGGGTTGCGGGTCGGTGGATACGGCCGAACTGCCGCAGGTCCCAACCCTCGTCGCCCCGCTTAACGGATCCGCGAACGAGCCGGATGCGCTCGAGCTTCAGTGGAATACCGCATCCGACGCCGAGTTTTACCATCTGCAGGTAGCGTCGGACCCGTCCTTCGCGGCCCTGGTCGTAGACGATGAAGGAGTACACACCATCCAGTATGTCCTTCGGGATCTGGAGGTTGGATCGATGTACTACTGGCGCATTCGCTCCTCGAACGGCTCTGGCTACAGCGACTGGTCTGAAATTCGGCAGTTCAAGCCGGGCAGTACCGCCATCCCGCCGGACGCGCCGCGGCTCGTGTCACCGCTGACGGGCATCAAGGATATGCCTACCGATATCTATTTTGAGTGGCAGCCCGTCGACGGCGCGAGCACCTACCACATCCAGGTATCGCTCGAAGCGAACTTCCTTCGCCGCTCGGCCGATCTGGAGAGTATTCGCGGCTCGCGTGTGCTCATACGCGAGCTGGTGCCGACGTACATCTACTGGTGGCGCGTCCGTTCGGTGAACCCGCTCGGGGTAAGCGCCTGGTCGGAAGTTCGGGTGCTCGAAATCCATGACATAGCGGACGATCTTCCTGCCAGCTGATCGGATGAGGTGACGCCGGGGAACCCATGAACCAACGTCTTGCTACGATCGGCACGGCCTTTCTGCTCGTTTCGGCCCTCGGACTGGCCGGCTGCGACGCCACGTCGTCCGAACCCCCTTCGGATATCGATCTGGACGCCACACTCGCCGAGATCATCACGATTGGCGGGCAGCGTCGGCTTGAGAATTTTGCCCTGCCGGCCAGCGACGCGTATGCATCGATCCCCCAGGATCCGGCCAATCCGATCACGGCGACCAAGGTGGAACTGGGCCAGTTGTTGTTTCACGAGACGGCCCTTGCCACCAATCCGCGCGCATCTTCGGGGGCTGGTACGTACTCCTGCGCCTCCTGTCACCACGCCGGCGCGGGCTTCGCGGCGGGCCGGCGGCAGGCCATCGGCGAGGGTGGCTCGGGCTGGGGGGAGAACGGGGAGGGAAGGACGCGCGACATGGCCTATGCGGAGGCCGATGTCGACGTGCAGGGTATCCGCTCGCCGTCGGTCCTCAACAGCGCGTTTCAAGATGTCATGGGCTGGGCCGGCGATTTTGGTGCGCGGGGCCCGAATCTGGGCAACGAGGCTGCCTGGGAGGGAGATCCTTTGTTGGAAGTGAATAAACTCGGCTACGACGGCCTCGAATCCCAGGCCATCGCGGGTCTCATGAAACATCGGATGGACAACCTCACGCAGTCCATCCTCTTGACCAACGGCGCCTATGCCGCCCTCTGGGAAGCGGCATTCCCGAGTCAGCCGGTCTCACTCGAGTTGATGGGTCTCGCTATCGCGGCCTACGAACGCACTCTCCTTTCGGATCGCGCTCCGTTCCAGCGCTGGCTACGGGGAGAGACGGGCGCCATGAGTGATGCCGAAAAGCGAGGCGCCATCGTCTTCTTCGATAAAGCGGGATGCGAGACCTGCCACACCGGGCCGGCCCTCAATCAAATGGCCTTTTATGCGCTCGGCATGCCCGATCTCCAGGGGCCCGACGTGCTCGGCGACGATGTCCTCTCCCTCGGCCGCGGCGGCTTCACCGGGCAGACCGCCGATGAGTACAAATTCAAGGTACCCCAGTTGTATAACCTCAAGGACGCCCCCTTCTACGGCCACGGTGGGGCCTTAACCTCCCTGCGCGAGGTGGTGGAATATTATAACGACGCCATCCCCGCCGTGGACCTACCGGACGGGCGCTCTCCGGTATTTTTTAGACCGCTCGACCTGACCGATCAGGAAATCGAGGACCTCACGCTGTTCCTCGAAGATGCCTTGCACGATCCTTCCCTGACGCGTTATACCCCGGCAACGCTGCCCTCGGGCGCGTGCTCGCCGGCTAACGACCCGGCCGCCCGTGTCGACCTCGGCTGCTGAAGCAGTTCCAGTACGTTCTCTTTTTTCGCGCTCCCCAAACCTCTCGTAACGATCTCATGAGCAACCAACAGTGGAATACGCCGCCGGCGTTGACCATCGACCCCAATGCGAAATACACCGCGACGATTGAAACGAATCGCGGCGCCATCGAACTCGAACTTTTTGTAGAACACGCCCCCAAGACCGTCAATAACTTCGCGTTCCTGGCCGGCGAGGGATTCTACGACGGCGTGACGTTCCACCGGGTCATCCCTAATTTCATGATCCAGACAGGTGATCCCACCGGGACCGGCCGCGGCGGCCCCGGGTATCGCTTCGAGGACGAAACGAAAGGCAACCCGCTCCGCCACGAAACCGGTGTGATCAGCATGGCCAACGCCGGCCCGAATACAAACGGCAGCCAGTTTTTTATCACCCATTCGCCCCAGCCACACCTCAATGGCAAACACACGGTGTTCGGGAAAGTAGTCCGAGGGCAGGATATCGTAGACGCCATCCGCCAGGGTGATGTCATGTCGAGCGTGAGCGTCGCCGTCAAATCCTGACATAGCCCCGGTGCTCACCCCATCGTCCAGGTCCGAACTCTGGCTGATTCACGGCAACCTGCAAACGCCGGCCGTCTGGGCGCCCCTCGTCCCGGGGTTCGAGGCTGCCGGGTTCGCCGTGCACACCGTCGATCTGTACGCCACGCTGGCCCGGTCCATGGGGGACTGGGCCGTGGCATTTAATGCTTCCGTGCGAGCCGGCGTCGGGACGCCTCGCCGCCTCTTGCTGGGATACTCCCTGGGCGGCCGACTCGCGCTCCAGGCCCTGCTCGCCGATTCCGCCCTGTGGGACGGCGCCATCCTCGTCGGCGC
>JBGSPJ010000124.1:0-8610 GCA_041738655.1 Rhodothermales bacterium
GCACCGCCGCGGCCGGCGCGTCCGCTTCCGCCGCCATCCGGGGTCGCTCGCGGCCCGTCTTCCACGTCCACGTATTCCGGTACCAGATGTGGGGGAGCAGATGGAGCGGCGCCGCCTCCGGGCCACGGTTGATCGCCGTGATCCGGCAGAAAATATCCTCCTGATCTACTTTTGCGTACTCGATGAACACATCGAAGTACCGGTTGTCCCGAAAGGTGGCCTCCAGCGCGTCGTACAGCTCGAACTCGGGCTGGTGGCGATTCCGGCGGTAACTCTCCTCGACCAGCGGCGCGTACGGGTAGACCGCCTGCGGGTACTTGTAGAGCATCTTGGCATAGGCGTGCGTGGGGGTATTATCCAGATAGAAATAATACTCCTTCACGTCCTCGCCGTGGTTGCCTTCTTTTCCGGTTACCCCGTAAAAACGTTCCTTCAGGATCGGGTCGCGCCCGTTCCACAGGGCCACCCCGAGGCACAGGTTCTGAAACCGGTTGCAGAAGCCCCCGATGCCGTCCTCGTTCCATCGGTAGGCGCGGCTGCGGGCGTGCCGGTGCGGGAAATACTCCCAGGCTTCGCCATCCGGGCTATAATCCTCACGGACGGTGCCCCAGGCGCGCTCGCTGACATAGGGGCCCCAGTTCTTCCAGTCGGCTTTTCTGGCCTCGGATTCAGCGAGGCGTCGGTGTTCGGCAGTCGATCGATCGGGCATCGGCTGGTACGTTGGGTTGCTGGATGGGCCGAGTGAATGGCGTTCGGCCGGCGGGACGTGTCATTTCGTGCCGTAGTAACCCGTCGGCCCCGGCGTTTGTTTTCGACGCCGCAAAAGTGACGTTGCACGTTTGGCTGTTGCACGTTTGGCGTCTTGGTATGCACCGTACGCAACGTTCAACGAGTTAACGCGAAACGCGAAAAAGAGGCCACGGGCAAAGATCGTGTCAACCTTGACGCTGGGGCCTTCGGGTTGCCCTGGCTTGAACGAACGAAGCCCCCGACGTGGACGCCAGGCGTCTTTTGTCGGGGGCTTTGTTGCTTGCAGAAGGAGCGGGCGGTCGTCGGGGTGGACATGAACGACGCTACCAGATCCTCAGCGCGTGGTACCGAAGCGAGAGACTCCGGTGAGATGTCGGGGCGAAAAGTAGCCTCGCGACTGGCCGGGTGTTGTCGGCGCTACGGTGAAATTGGCGTAGGAGAAGTCCTACAGTGTCGCGCCACTACGGCCGGCGTTGCCAAGAGCGATGGCCTCCAGTACGCCGGGCACCTGGTCGAACGCCATCGACTTGTCGAGAAAATAGGCGGCGCCGGCCTGCTTGCATACGCGTTCATAGAAGGCATCGGCATGGTTCGTGAGCATAACCACCTGGACATCGGGGTGATGACGATTGAGGTGGCGCAGAGCTTTTACGCCGCTGCCGGGCATCTGTATATCAAGGATCACAACATCGAACTGGAGATCGGATCCCATCAGCTCGATCACGCCGTCCGCCGAAATCGACTCGCCGCGTAGCTCTGCGAAGGCCAGCGCCTCCAATAACTCGCGAAGGCGCCGTCGCATGGGCTCGGAGTCGTCGGCGATCATCACGGATAATAACGCAACGTCAGGCATGGCCAGGCTAGTTGATATAGTCGGCTTGAGCACGATCGGGCATCGGCTTATCAGACCCCACTCCCTCGCGTCTCTTACGACAGCCCGTGCTCGCGCCCAAACAGGTTAGAATGCACGAGAGGCGGCCACATCCATCGTGCGGCCGCCTCTCTTCACTCACCGGGGGGCAAGGGCATGAGCTACTTTAGCTACCGGGTTGGCCATCCAATCCGTTTGCAATGTCGTCCGTTACCTCGTCGACTTTACTGTCGAGCTTGGAGACACCATCAGCGAGCTCGGCGCGTAAATTCTCAAAAGTATCTTCCGTTGATGCTTCGAATTTCGCCCAGTTCTCGGTGATGTCTTGCCGGATGGCTTTCAAGTCGGCGATAGCTTCAGCGTACTCATCTCGGGTTTCCGTGTTCGCCTCATTAAGCCGCGCCTGCAGCGTTTCTATGCGTTTATCGATGTCGGCGAGCTGGGCTTTGGCGGCCGTCGTGAAATCATCGCGTTGTTCAATCGTGAACAGCCTGGCGCGATCAAGTTCCGCGTTCAGCTCCGCTACGCGACGGTCCATGTCAACCTGAGCCTCCGCTAGCTCAGTGGCGTTGGCATCACGCCAATCATTGGCTTCCGCCCATAGCTCCTGGCGCTCCTCACGGAGTTCCGCTATCGACCCCTGCCATTCGTTGCGCATTTCGCTACTGGTGTTGGCGACCCGGCTCTCAAGATTTGTAATGCGGCTGTCGATCCGGTCCAGCGAGGTCTGAATGTCCTGCTGGGCGCGTTCGACGAGTGCCACCTGAGTAGCGTTGATAGGCTCGACGCGCTCGGGCGTGTTCTCACAACCGACGAGAACTACGCCGGCAACGGCGAGCATAAAGTATAAAGTAGTACGTTTCATAAGATTATCACGTTAGTGATACAATCGTGAGAGCGGCGCCAGAAAGCGACGCCGCGATGAGCGTGTCGCCGGCGTTCAGACAGCTTTCTGGAGCTTGCTGTTGATCTCGCCGATCCGGCGTTTGATCGCCGCGCGCGACTCGCCGGTGCGCTCTTCGAGGAATCCTTCGAGCTGATCCATCTTGCCGTTGAACCGGTCAAGGTCGTCGTCCGTGAGGTTGCCCCACGTCTCTTTGACCTTGCCGGTGAACTGCTTCCAATTTCCCTGGACCTGTTGCACGACGGGTGATTTATCGTTCGTTTTCATGATGGTATCCTATGTATGGTTTGATGTGATGTCTGGATACCAATATGCCAAACGCCCGGGCGGGACCTTCTCGGACTGGCGGAGCAATGCCTGTCGGCGAGGCGTTCGCCGGCGTGTCCTTGTTCGTCCTACATAAATCCCGGAAAGGGGGTCAGGGGTTCAGAGAGGCCAACTTCTAGATGGTAGTCACCCCGCCGGCGCGCTACCCGGTTACAAGATGAGCTCGTTCTTGATCGCGTAATGTGTCAGCTCGGCGTTGCTCTTCATATTCATCTTCTCCATCACCCGTGCCCGGTACGTGCTCACGGTCTTCACGCTCAGCGAAAGCTGCTCGGCGATCGCGCTGACCGACATGCCGGCCGCCAGCTGGCGCAGGACCTGGAATTCGCGGTCGGACAGGCTCTCGTGCAGCGGTCCTTCCGAATCGGCATCCAACTGAAACAGCAGCTCTTCGGCGACCGCGGGGCTCACGTATCGCTTGTGTTCAGCCACCCGCCGGATGGCCTGCACTAGCTGCTCGGGGGCGCTATCTTTGTTGAGATAGCCCGCCGCGCCGGCGCGGAGGGTGCGGACGGCGAACTGGTTTTCGGGGTAGACGCTCAAGATCAACACGGGGAGAGCGGGCAACTCGATCTTGAGCTGTTTGAGCACTTCAAGGCCGCTCGCCTCGCCGAGGTTGAGATCGAGCACCAGTACATCGTACGGGGAGTGACGAACCAGGGTGTACACTTCGTCGGCCGAGCTGGCCTCGCCGGCGACTTCGATGTCCATCGTCTCGGAGATGATCTGCACGAGACCGCGACGGACTACGGCATGGTCGTCGGCTACGAGGACGCGAATCATGGGGTACGCCTGATTGGTTGCGGGTGTGGGACGCGGACGGTGATACACGTGCCCTGGTCGGGTTCACCGGTGATGGTGATGGTTCCATTCCAGGGGAAGATGCGCTCCCGCATGGTGAGCAGTCCGAGCGAGTTCGATTGTTCGATGTCTTCGGGGCGGATGCCTCGACCGTCGTCCGCGACCGCCAGACAGAGGGTGTTGTCTTCGTTGGACAGGTGCGTCCGCACCGAAGAGGCGCCAGCGTGTTTTATGATATTGGTCAGCGCTTCCTGAAAGATACGGAACAGCGCGATGGCAAGCTTGGGGTCCAGTTCCTCGAGGCGCGGTCCGGTTTCATCGATCGTAGTGAAGGCGATGTCGGTGCGCTGTTCGTGTTGTTCGCAGAGCCATTCGATCGCGGCCGGCAACCCGAAATGGTCCAGCACGCCGGGCCGGAGTTCCTGGGAGATGCGACGCACGTCGGCGATTGTTTCTTCGACAAGCGCCAACGTTGAATTCGTCCGAAGTCGAAAGACCGGGTCGGGCGAGGGATACTGGTTGACGATCCAAACGACATCAAGCCGGAGGGAGGTAATCGCCTGCCCGAGTACGTCGTGTACCTCGCGCGCGATTCGGGCGCGCTCCTCCTCCTGCGCGTTGTGCAACTGCGCGGCGAGTTCGCGCAGCCGACGGTTCGATTCGTTGATTTGCTCCTCGTGGCGGATCCGCTCCGAGATGTCGCGGCCTTCGGGGATGAGGAGCTCGACCTGCCCGTCGGCGTTCAGGATGGGCTTGATGCTGAAGTCGATGATCGTAAGACGTTCGCCGGCGCCATAGATCTCGGTGTTGTACCGCACGAAGCGCCCTCCGGCGGCCAGTCGAATGGCCTCTTGGAGCCGTTCCTGTTGCGCGGCGCCCACGGACCACCAGTAGCAATCCCAGAACGGCTTGCCCACGACATCCTCGCGGCGCAGCCCGCCAAAGGCCAGCGCCGTCTCGTTGGCCTCGATCAGCGTGCCGTCCGGCTTCATCAAGCCGATGAACTGAAACATGGAGTCGAAGATCGCCCGGAACCGCTGTTCACTCGCGCGAAGCGCGCGCTCCATCAAGCGCATTTCGGTCACATCCTGAGCCGTGCCGTACATCACAAACCCGCTGCCGCTCCACTCGGCCTGGCCGCGGAGATGCAGGATGCGCTCCTGACCATCCGCCCGGATGATACGATGGTCAATGGCGATCGACCCGAGTGCTTCCTGCGCCCGCTGCATGGACTCGCGCACGAAGGCCAGGTCGTCGGACGGGACGAATCGCGCCAGGTCCTTAAACGCGAGGTCCGTGTCGCGCGCTACGCCGTAGATCTCAAGCAGCTGGCGGGACGCCGTGAACTGATTCGTCGTCAGATTGCGCTCCCAGGTGGCCAGCCGGGCGACCCGTTCCGCACGCCCGAGTTCCTCCTCTCGCGCCCTGAGTTGCATCTGGGCGTGGACCCGCTCGGTCGCGTCGTTGCCACTTAGCAGGAGCAGGGACTCGCCGGCCGGCAGTGGCACCGAGGACCAGGTCGACTCCAGAATCCGCACGGTTTCACCAACGGGGAAACGGAAGGTGAGCGGCGCCACCTGGTCGGGCCGGCGCCGCATCTCGTCGATCATGCCGGCCACCGCCGGCCAGTCTTCCCGATGCACCAACGTTTCGAGCGGCGTGCCGGCGATCTCGGCAATCGGGCAGCCAATCAGCCGTTCGCAGGCACGGTTCGCGAAACGGACACGCCCCTCCCCGTCGATCGCCAGGCAGACGTCCGTGATCTGGTCGAGCAGCGCCGGGAAAACGGCCTGATCGGGGGGGATGTATTTTCGGAGGTCCAAGCGGGTCAGGTGATAAATCGATCTTAGTCCGTGGTGCCCACAAGCGGTGGGGTTCCACGCGCTCCAAACGCCACGTTGTGCTCGCCGGCCATCGCCACCTCGTCGCCGGCGAAGCGGAAGGTCAGGTTTGTATAAAACGGCGTTTCGTACAGCACCAGCTTCAGCGAGAAGGTGTCCTCCGCCGTCCATCCCCCGGAGGCCCCGCTGGCGTGCGCCACGCCCGCCATCCCCCAGAAATACTCGACTCCGTTTGCGAAAAGGGTGCTCCCCCTGGCCCATTCGCCCGTGCTGAAGGGGATGCGGCTCTCGCCGGCGGTGTTGACAATGGTCACCGACGGGGTCTTGGAGCGGAAATCGAACGAGATCGACGAAACGCCCTGCTCGTTTTCGGGGAAGACAAACCGCTTTCCGGACACCTTGCGGGCCAGTTTCGAGGTGGCCTCGCCCTCGGCCGGCTTCACGCTCAGGCTGGTGAGCCGGGCCGTCAGCGCGGCCTTCGCGGCGGGTGCTTCGGCCAGCGCCTCGCTTTTGAACGCCGGCATCAACTTCTCGAACACCAGATCCATCACCTGCTGCATATCTCGAACGCCGCTTGTTATCGCGACCACGGCATCGTGCTCCGGGAACGCCATCATGTATTGTCCGAAGGCGCCGTCGCCCCGGTAGGTGTCGTGGCGAGAGCGCCAGAACTGGTAGCCGTAGCCCTGATTCCAGTCGCTCTCCGGGTTGCTACCGTTGGATGTTTGCAGGGCCGTCGCCGCCGCCACCCAGTCCGCCGGCACCAGCTGCTGCCCGTTCCACACGCCGTTCTGGAGGTACAGCTGCCCGAACTTCGCGATGTCCTCGGTGCGGACGTTCAGCCCGTACCCGCCGAGGGTGATGCCCTGCGGGTTCTTGCCCCACGAGTGGCCTTCTATGCCCAGTGGGGCGAAGAGGCGCGGCTGGAGGTAATCGAACACCGTCTGCCCCGTCGTCTTTTGCACGATGGCCGACAGCATGAAGGTCGCCGGCGTGTTGTATTTAAAATGTGTCCCGGGGATGTACGGTACCGGGTGGGCCAGGAAGGCCTTCACCCAGTTCGTCTCGCTTTGCAGCGCGACCTCCACGTCGTGGCCGGCGGACATGCGGAGCAGGTCGTGGACCCGCATCGCCTTCAGGTTGTCGCTCGGCTCGGCCGGCGCATCTTCGGGGAAGAAGTCCAGCACCCGGTCGTGCAACGAGAAGTGCCCCTCCGCGATGGCCAGGCCCACGGCGGTCGACGTGAAGCTCTTGCTCAGCGAGTACAACACGTGCGGCGTCGCGGCGTCGTACGGCGCCCACCACCCTTCGGCGACCACCTGGCCGTGGCGGACGAGCATGAAGCTGTTCATGGTATCGATCTCCTCGCTGGCCGCCTCGACAAACGCGAGGATGGCCTCGGAAGAAATGCCCTGCGCCTCGGGTGTGCTCCGGGGCAGTCCGTTTTGATTTCGGGTAGGATCGGGCGCGTGGGCGCCGGCGAACACCAGCGCGACGAGTACCAGCAGGAGGTTTTTCATGGGAATGTTTTCAGCGTGTCGATGAAGTAATTCTCAATGTGCAAATTGCCCGGCGGAGACACGAGGGCGTAAGCCCGACTGATGTAATAAATTTCGCAGATCAAGGCGCGCGAGTAGCCGCGAATGAGGCGTACACCCGTACGCCGCAGTGAGCGGTGCGGAGCGCAACGCAGAGATGCGGAATTTATCAACGGGCTTCTACCGTCGCCGGCCCCAGAAGATAAACGTCCCCCGATCGCTCGACGCCACGACATCCGCGGCGCCGTCGGCGTCCAGATCGCCGACCTCGAATTGGGAGCCAACGCCGGATCGGTTGTGGATCAGCTCCGGCTCGAACGCAACCCCCCCGGGCGCCTGCATGTCGCGCACGGTCCGATAACCGTAGGTCACGGCCTCGCCATAGGGGTCCGGGTCGGTCGTGCTGTCCAGATGGGACCAGTACCGCTTCCCGGTGACGAGGTCGGGCACGCCGTCCGCATCCAGATCGGCGATTTCGACGCCGGCGTGCAGCTGCGAGAACGTAACCCCGCCGGCGTTTTTCGTCGTGAAGTTGCCCATGATCAGGTGTGGCGTAAACGTCACGCCGCCGGAGGCATCCCGCGTCTGCTCGAACCACGCCAGCCCCCAGCCATGGGCGCTCAGGCTGGTCGCGACATCGTTCAGGCCATCGCCGTTCAGGTCCACCACGCTCATTGTCCCGCCGCCGTGGCCGACAAGCCCGCCGGCCTCGTTAAACGGAAATGGGTGGAACGGCCACACGCCGGACGACGTGCCCGCCGGCGGCTGCTCGAACCATCCACTCTGGATGAGGATGTCCGGCCGGCCATCGGCGTTGAGGTCGCCGGCGCCAAGGCCGTGGATGACCGAGCGGGTGCCGATCGCCTCGGACACCCGATGGATGGTCCAGGGAGCGGTCGGGTCCGCCGCGTCCGGTTCGCCGTAGCCAAGGATGCCCTGGGCCAGGGCGAAGACGACCTCCGGCTGGCCATCGCCGTCCATGTCGCGCAGCAGCGTCGTTTCGGAGACGATGCCCGGCAACACGAGGTGCCGGGTCCAGCGCCGGTTTTCACCCTTGGGGTTGACGTATAGCGCCATCGGTCGGGATTCCGTAGCCAGCACATCCGGCCAGCCGTCGCCCGTGAAGTCGTGCGCGTGGGTCACCATGTTGTCGGCGTAGTCCGTACTCGGGCTGAAGGTTTCGCCGGCGTAGATCTCCCGCCGCTGCGTGTAGTCCGGCCCGAGGTAATAGTAGGGGCCGGCGACCACGTCGGACATGCCGTCCCGGTTGATGTCCGCCACAGCGGTGTCCCAGGCGTAGTAGAATTCATCGAGCCGTTGGGCGGTGAAATGGGGGGATGTTTTTTCCGGCGACACGCGGCGCAGGTTCAGGTCCGCCGCGGAAAGGCCGTCGAACGTCACCGCGCCAGATCCTCCAGCATACAGGGCGACGGGGCCGTAGCCATCCGCCACTGCACCCGTCACACCCGCGGTGCCGGCGTCCCAGACGTCGTCGTTCACGCGGACGATGTTGACATCGACGGCGACATGGATCGCGTTCCAGCCTCCCGCGACGATCGGCATGGCGGAGGCCATGCG
>JBGSPJ010000242.1:0-1638 GCA_041738655.1 Rhodothermales bacterium
CGGCGGCGGCGAGGCGCTGGTAGCGGACCTCCATCGCGCGAATCGCGGCGCGGGAGTGGCCCGGGAGGTCGAACTCTGGGATGACTTCGATGTGGCGGGCGGCGGCAAACCGCAGCAAGTCGATAAATGCGGCTCGGGTGTAAAAGCCGCTGCCGGCGGAAGCGTCGGGCGTCGGGCCGGAGCCGAGGGACGGGTAGAGGCGGTCGCTTTCGTCCAGCGTATGCCCGCGCCGGCCGCCCATTTCGGTCAGCTCGGGCAGTCCGGGGATCTCGAGGCGCCACCCTTCGTCGTCGGACAGGTGGAGGTGCAGACGGTTCAGCTTGTACACCGCCATGGCCTCGATCAGCCGCTCGATCGAGCGGGCGTCTTGGAAGTGGCGGGCGACATCCACGTGCATGCCTCGAAAACCGAAGCGGGGGGCATCGACCAGATTGACCGCCTCGACGGTGACGGCGGCGCCGGAGGCGTCGGCCGGCAGCAGGGCGCGCAGGCTCTGGATCCCGTAAAACACGCCCGCCGGCGAGGCGCCTTCAATGATCACGCCTGCCTCGGCCGACATCGTCAGCCGGTAGGCTTCGTCGGGCGCGCCGCTGCCCGGGGCGTCGACGGTTCCCAGGACGAGCGCCACGATGCCCGGGCCTTGTTCGTCGCTTTCAGCCACGGCCGGCGGAGTGATAAACAGGTCGCCCAATGCATCAGCCAGGTAGGCCGCCTCGCGCGCAAGCCCCGGGGCATGGTGGATGCGGGTGTCGGAGCCGATGGTGAGGGTCGTCCCGGTGCGTTCGAATCGGACCGGCGTCGGCGTCACGGGAGATAGTGTGGCGAGGGGAAGCGTTGTTAGGAGGGCGTTTTCGGCGTAGCGGGACGCCGCGGTCGGGACCGGCAACAGGTCTCCGGGGAAACGGGTGGTCTGCTCGGGCCGCGTGAACGGCGCGATGCGTACGTCGGTTATCGGGGAGATCTCCGCGCCGGCGACCAGGTAGAAGCCGGCCGGCGCGTCGGTATGTTTGATCAGCCAGTCCCGGGAAAGGAGGTCGATAGTCACCGAGTCGCCGGCCGCCAGCGGCTGGAATCCGGCACCGGGGGTGATTCGGAAGAAGTCGCCGTTTATGTGGGTGATGGCGAGCGGCCCGGCCTCGCCGGCGTTGACGATCAGCCGGGCAAAGTTGAAGTATATCGCCCAGTCGGCCCCGGGTAGTGGCGCGGCGCCGACGTTGGTCAGAGTCAGCCGCGAGCGTGCCTGAAGCGGCTCGCTTATAGGGTTTTGCACGACCTCCCAGGAAAGGGCGATGGCAACAGACGGGGCGTTCGCGGGCTCGGGCATGGGTTCGCCGGCGCAGCGTGCGACGAGGGTGAACAGGACGATCGGGACGAAAAGGCGCGGCATGGAAGTTACCGATGGAGATCGAGCAGGGTGATGGGGCGAGGGTTGCTCCGCCCGGAATGGCCGAGGGAGAGCAAGAGGGTGTCCTCTCCGGCGATCGCACTGCCAACCGAAACCCCCAGGTGTCCCTCACGCAGGAGGTCGTGCAGGGCGTCTTTGATGGTGCGTCGGCCGCCGCCGGTGGTGGAGGACCCATGGATGAGCCGGATGGACGACCGCCCGCGCCGGCGCGCCTCGGCCACCGCCCGCCGCGC
>JBGSPJ010000275.1:0-2445 GCA_041738655.1 Rhodothermales bacterium
CCGTATGGAGCCGACTGCCATCGACGGGCTCGCCGGCCCCGAAGATCATCTGCTCGACGCGTTTGTTCGCCAGGTCAGTACGGTAGCCGACCGGTCAGTCGCCGTGACGGACAAGCCCTACCCGGGGCTGCGCCCCTACCGCCGGCGCGTTGCCGAGGCGCCCTGCGACCAGCGCCGCGGTGAGGAGCACTTTTTCTTCGGGCGGGATCGGCACATCGACGCCATGACGGCGAAGCTGGCGGAGACCCGCTTCCTGGCCGTGCTCGGGGTCTCGGGGAGCGGGAAGTCCTCGCTCGTTACTTCGGGTATGCTGCCGGCGCTGTACGGCGGCTACATGGCGGATGCCGGCTCCATCTGGAAGGTGGCCTATCTGCGGCCCCAGGAGGATCCCATCGGCAACCTCGCGCGCGCCCTCGGGCGGGCGTTTGACGAGGACGCCACCGACGCCGGCGCCATCGAGGCGCGGCTGCGGGTGGGAGACAACGGGGGGGGACCCTTGCTCCATCTCATCGATCTGTACGAGGAGCTGCACCCGTCCCACGGCGCGACGGACGAGCCGCGCGTCAACCTGCTCGTCATCGTCGATCAGTTCGAGGAGCTGTTTCCGAGGAACGCCTGGGAGAGCGCGAGGGAAGACGAGCGCCAGCAGGAAACGAAGCGGCACTTCGTCCGCCTCCTGCTGGGTGTGCTCCAGCAGTGGCGGTACCCGGTTTACGTGTGCCTGACCCTCCGGTCTGATTTTGTCGGCGAGGCGGCCCGGTACGAGGACCTGCCGGATGCCATCAACAGCGGCCTCTACCTCGTCTCCCGCATGCTGCCGAACGAGATCGAGGAGGCCATCAAGGGGCCGGCGGCCATCGCCGGCGCGGCGTTCGACCGGGAGGCGCTCGATGAGTTCGTCCGCGATGTCGAGGACCCCGCCCACCTGGTCGTCCTCCAGCATGCCCTGAGCCGTACCTGGGATCGTTGGATGAAAGAGGGCGGGCAGGGACCCATCCTCAAGCGGCACTACGAAGCGATCGGGGAGATCCAACATGCGATCGACTGGCACGCCGACGAGGTGTTTAACGCGCTGGAGACGGATCGCCAGCGTACGTTGTGCGCCAAAGTGTTTCGAGGTCTCACCGGCTTTACGTACGACGGCCGCGGCATCCGCTACCGGACGAGCCTCGGCGACCTCTGGCGGATCGCCAGCGTCCTGTCGTCGGACCGGGCGCCGATGACCCGCGAACTGGTGGCGTTGAGCGACATTCAGGCGATCGTGGAAGCTTTTCGCACCGAAGAGCACTCGCTGTTGATGCCCTCGCCCGAAACGCCGCTCACCGCCGAGACGATGATCGAAATCTCCCATGAGAGCCTCATGTTGGGCTGGCGTCAGCTCCAGCGGTGGATGGCGGACGAGGGGGCCGATGCGCAGACCTACATCGACCTGGTGAATGCGGCGATTCGGTACGACCGGGCGCTGGTCGAAAAGCCCGATGACGATCCGCGTGAGTACCTCTGGAGCGGCAATGAACTCGCCCGGGCGCGGGAGCTGGAACAGCGTACCGGATTTGTGCCTGAATGGACGAGCCGGTACCGATCGGAAGCCGACGAAGCGCGCCGATTTCTCGTCACAAGCAGCGAGGAAGCCGCGCGAAAGCGGCGCAATCGCATGGTCATCTACTCGACCCTTGCCGCCCTGGCGCTCGCGCTGGTTGTGATCATCTTTATCGCCCAGCGGACGGCGGCCGAACGGGATTTCTCGCGATTGGAAACCCAGGTCGAGCGGATGCGCTCCTCGGCGCTGGTATCCTCCTACAATGCGCTCCGGTTGTACAAGCTGAGCGAGACGGATCGCGCCCTGGCGTTGGCGCAGGCGGCCTACTTCCTCAGCACCGGGAGCGGCGGCGCGTTGCAGGACAATGTCCACGATGCCCTCCGAGAGATCTACAACGACGCCACGATGGATTTCCGAGGCCTCGAGCCGGATCCGGTGCCGTTGCCCATGTCCGGCCAGGTGCGCGCCGTGGCCTTCAACGACCGCTGGATCGCCGCCGGCAGCGACACCAACCTGGTAGGCGTCTGGCCGGCCGATCGGTTTACATCGTCCTCGACACCGGTCCTCTTTGGCCAGCATACCGGCCCCGTGCGAAGCGTGGCCTTTAATCCTTCGAATCCGGACCAACTGGCCAGCGGCAGCCGCGACAAAAGCATTCGCATCTGGGACCTCGGCGCCGGCGAGGCGGTTCGCGTCTTCCAGAGCCCGGGCGAGGTGTGGGCCGTGGCGTACAGCCCGGACGGACGATGGCTCGCCTCCGCCGGCCGGCGACCTGAAATCCTGGTATGGGACATGGACGCGAGCGGCGCCTCGCCCACCGTGTTGCCGCTGCCCGAAGTACGGCCGGGGGGCGTGGCCGATACGAACTGGGTCAACATCCTGGCGTTCGGGGAAATCGACGGCGA
>JBGSPJ010000292.1:0-3262 GCA_041738655.1 Rhodothermales bacterium
TCCTTCGAGCGGGCGTTGCGGTCCTCGCTTTCCGCCTTGGCCTCGGTAGCCGCGCGCCGCGCGCGCTCGAGCACGGGCTGCGCCTCGGTCATATCGACCTTCAGCTTCTCGACCTGCTCTTGTAGCTGGTGGATCCGCTTCGCCTCTTCCTCCTGTTCGCGGTGGGCGCGTTCGAGGTTACGCCGCGCGGTCTCCACGCGTTCGAGCGCGAGCCGGCGCTCCGTCTCCAGGGAGCGGACCTTTTCGAGGTGCTGGTTGAGGTCCTGCTGCCGGGCGGAGAGGGTCTTTTCCTGACCCACAAGCTCCGTCTTCAGCGCCTCCATGTCCGCCTCCTCGCGGGACTCCTCGGCGGTGTGGACGTCGATCTGGTCCTTCAACTGCCGGGTTTCCTTGCTCAACTTCTCTTCGAGCGAGCGAAGACGGTTGAGTTCGATCTGGGCGAGGGAGAGTTCGAGTTCGCGAAGGCGGGTCTGCACGTCGCGCGCCTGGGCCGCTTTTTCCGCCTGGCTTTTGAGGGATTGCACCCGCTTGCCGATTTCGTCGGTCAGGTCGCGGATGCGGGTCAGGTTGGCCTGCGTGCTGTCCAGCTTGCGCAGCGCCTGCGTCCGCCGCAATTTGTATTTGGTGATGCCGGCGGCCTCCTCGAACAGGTGCCGGCGTTCCTGGGTGTTTTCGGAGAGGATCTCCTCGATCATCTTCAGCTCGATGACCGAATAGGCGCCCGGGCCCATGCCCGTGTCCATGAAGAGATCCAGGATATCCTTCAGCCGGCATTGGACGCCATTCAACAGGTACTCGGATTCGCCCGATCGGTACAGGCGCCGGCCGATCGTCACCTCAGCGTATTCGGTGGGCAGGATGCCGCGGGTGTTCTCGATGGTCAGCGTCACTTCGGCCATGCCCAGTGGACGCCGGCGGGCGGTACCGTTAAAAATCACGCTGTCCATCTTCTCCGACCGCAGGATGCGCGAGCGCTGCTCACCCGTCACCCACCGTACGGCATCGACGATATTGGACTTTCCGCACCCGTTGGGGCCCACGACGGCCGTCACGCCCGGGTCAAACGCAAGCTCCGTCTTCTGGGCGAAGCTCTTAAACCCGTGCATGGATAACTTACTGAGATACATGGCGTGCTCGAGCTGAGGGACGCGCCCGGACCGGGCGGCTCAAAGAGAGGGCGTTTTACCCGCTTACTACAAGGGTCGCCCCGGAAGAAGGGGGCTCCGGAGTAGAACGGTTTAAGGTTCGAGGTTCAAGGTTTAAGGAGGATAGCGCTTGAACCATTAACCTTGTTCTTTGAACCGACTATAGTACAGTGCCGCCCGGCGCGTTTCCACACCGTTTTTCCACAAGTTTTAGGCCCCCTTTTGCACACCGGGGATGTGGATGTTTTTTAATGATTTGCCTGCGAGATTCCAATGTACGGTTTAAGGTTTAAGGTTCGAGGTCTAAGGAAAAGAGACCTTAAACCTTGAACCTTAAACCTTAAACCCTTCTACGCCTCCACGACTTCCGGATGTTTGACGATCTCGAACGTGAGGCCGGATTGGTCGTTCGCGAGGTCGATCTGGACGGTGTCCCCTTCCTGGATCCAACCCGAAAGCAGCTCTTCGGCGAGTTTGTTCTCGACCTGGCGCTGGAGGACACGTTTGAGGGGTCGGGCGCCGAAGACGGGGTCGAACCCGCCGGCCGCCAGCCAGTCCTTGGCCCGCCCCGAGAGCTCGAGGGTGATTCGGTGGCTCTGGGTGGCGATCCGCTGGATGCGGGCGAACTGGATCTCGACGATGCGGCGGATTTCTTCCTTGCGGAGCGGGTGGAACATGACCACCTCGTCGATCCGGTTCAGGAACTCGGGCCGCAGGCGTTTTTTGAGCAGCGCCATCAGCTCGTCCTGCAGCCGGGCCTCGGCCGACGGCGTGAGATCGCCATCGAGCGCGTCGATCCGCTCCTGGATGAGTTCGGAGCCGAGGTTGCTGGTCATGATGATGATGGTGTTCTTGAAGTCGGCCGTGCGGCCTTTATTATCGGTCAGCCGGCCATCGTCCAGCACCTGCAGGAGGATGTTGAACACCTCGGGGTGTGCCTTCTCAATCTCATCCAACAGGACGACGGAGTAAGGCCGGCGGCGGACCGCCTCCGTCAGCTGGCCGCCTTCCTCGTGGCCGACATATCCGGGGGGCGCGCCGATGAGCCGGCTCACCGTGTGCCGCTCCTGGTATTCGCTCATGTCGATTCGGATGAGCGCCTGCTCGTCGTTGAACAGGAAGCTCGCGAGGGCCTTGGCCAGTTCGGTCTTCCCGACGCCGGTCGTGCCCAGGAAGATGAACGAGCCGATGGGGCGTGTGGCCTCTTGCAGGCCGGCGCGCCCACGGCGCACCGCGTTCGAGACGGCCTCGAGGGCGTCCTTCTGCCCGACGACACGTCGCGCCAGCTCTTCCTCCATCTTCAGCAGCTTCTCGCGCTCGCTCTCCAGCATCCGCGACACGGGGATGCCCGTCCACCGCGACACGATGGCCGCGATGTCCTCGGCGTCGATCTCCTCCTTGAGGAGCGCGCCCTTTTTCTGCACCTCGTCGAGGGTCGACTTGGCTTCGACGACCTGTTTTTCGAGCTGGGGGATCTGACCGTAGCGAATCTCCGCCACCTTGCCGTAATCCCCCTTCCGCTCCAGGTTCTCGGCCTCGGTGCGCAGGGTCTCGATCGCCTCTTTCGCCTGCTGGATCTGGCCGATCAGATCTTTTTCTCGCCGCCAACGGACCTGCAGTTCGTTGCGCGCCTCTTCCAGGTTGGCGCGCTCCTCGTTGATCGCGCTCAATTTGGCGTTGTCCGGGGTACTGTCGCGCTTGACAGCCTCGCGTTCGATTTCGAGCTGCCGGATCTGGCGCTCGAGGTCGTCCAGCGCCTCGGGCATCGAGTCGATCTCGATCCGAAGCCGTGCGGCCGCCTCGTCGATGAGGTCGATCGCCTTGTCGGGCAGAAACCGGGCGGTGATGTACCGATGGCTCAACTCGGCCGCGGCGACGATGGCTCCGTCGAGGATACGCACGCCGTGGTGCACCTCGTAGCGGTCCTTGATGCCGCGCAGGATCGAAATCGTATCCTCGACACTGGGTTCATCGACCAGCACGGTCTGGAACCGGCGCTCGAGGGCCTTGTCCTTTTCGAGGTATTTGCGGTATTCGTCGAGCGTCGTGGCGCCGATGGCGCGCAGCTCGCCCCGGGCGAGGGCCGGCTTGAGGATGTTGGCCGCATCGACGGCGCC
>JBGSPJ010000309.1:0-2000 GCA_041738655.1 Rhodothermales bacterium
CTCCATCCGTCCGATTTCGATCATGCCGAGCGCCTGGAGCGAGGCGAAGCGGCCGGCGGGGAATAGCGCCTGGAGGTCGTCGCCGGAGAACCGGCCGGGGTCGATGCTGAGGGCGAGTCGCAGTGAGTCGGGATAGCCAACGGCGCTGGCGGTGCCCGAGAGGGCCGTGGCGCCGCGTCGCAAGTTGAAGGCCGGCACGGACAGGTCGCCCAGGGTGCCCTGGAGTCGGGCCGAAACCGCGAGGGTGTCTGCGGCGGTTAACAAGGGGAAGAAGGGCTTAAAATCGGCCGGGGCGATCCGGCTGTCCATCAGTTCGAGATCGATCGCGGCGTTGCCGGGGATGTCCGGGAAGTGGGAGATCTGATCCAGACGCCCCGTCATCGTCAGCGACGTGCCCCCGAACAGCAGCCCCACCTGGTTCAGCTCCACCTGGTCATCCATGATCACAAACTGGCCCTGGACATTTTCGATGCGCTGCCCGGTGGGGGGGAGATCACCCGAGAAAAAATCGACATCCAGCAATTTGATGTCGGATACCCACTCGACGTTCATCCGCGTCTGGATGTGAGTGGCCTCGAACCGGGTGTAGTCGAACAGCCGGCCCTCGGCGACGGCGACCGGAGAGGGGCCGAGGTTGTGAGTGCGTACCGACCCGTCCATGATCCGGATGTCGGCGGAGGTGAACTCCCACGGGTCGTCGCGAACGCTCGGATTACGGCGGGAGAAGAGGTCGCCGATATTCCACGTGCTGTCCGGCCGGAGCATCAGGTTCAGCTCGGGCTGGATGAGCGTGATGCTGTTGAGGGAGACGGTACGGCGGAGGAGATCCTGCCAGCGGAGCCGGACGACGGCGGCGTCGATCGAGGCGACGAGCGCCCCGTCGCGGTCGAGAAGGTGGATGTTGTGCGCGTATAGGGTGTTGAGCAGGTTGCCCTGCAGCTGGCCGATCCGCAGCTCGCCATAAAACGCCTGTCCGAACTGCCGCTCGAGCTGAATCCGCAACCCGTCCCGCCCGACCTGCGTGCGCGTCAGGGCGAGGAACAGGACCGCGCCGGCGACCGCTGCATACACGAGGCCTTTAAGCACGCCACGTGGGATGGTGAGCAGTGCGCGCATGAGATCGGGGAATCGGTGCCTGGGAGAGTGGTCTAAGGTTCAATGCTCAACGTTCAAGGATATCACACTAAACCTTGAACCCAGAACCCGGAACTGTCCAGTGTTTCCACTGGACGTATCTACCGGGCGTAATCCCAGGCCGCGTCGATTGTTTCCTCCGTCACCTGTTCGGCCACCGTGGCCTCGCCGAGTGTACGGAGGACGACGAAACGAAGGCGGCTGCCGGCTTTTTTCTTGTCGGACTGCATCGCCTCCCGCAGTGCTGACCGGGAAAACCCGGACAAGGTTCCTGACACAGGGATGCGGCGGACCAGTCGCTCGGCGGCGGCGATGTTCAAACCGGGGGAAAGCGCGCGCGAGAGGTGCAGCGCCGCAATCATGCCGATGGCCACGGCCTCGCCGTGCGTGAACGTGCCATAACCGGCCACCTTCTCGATGGCGTGGCCGAACGTGTGACCAAAATTGAGGATGGCGCGCCGGCCGGACTCCCGTTCGTCTTCCTGCACCACTTCGATCTTGATTTCCGCCGCCCGGTGCAGGATGCCGGGGATCAGCGCCCGGTCGCGGGCCAATACACGGTCCCAGTGCCGATCGAGCGTCTCGAACAACGCCGCGTCCGCGATCAGCGCGTGTTTGACGACTTCGGCGAGGCCGCTGTACCATTCGCGTTCGGGCAGGGTGCGCAGCGTCTCCATATCGGCGTACACGAGGTGCGGCTGGTGGAACGCCCCGATGAGGTTTTTGCCAGCCGGGTGGTTGATACCGGTTTTCCCGCCGATGGCGCTGTCGACCAGCGCGATGAGGGTCGTCGGGATCTGGACGAGCGGCACGCCCCGCAGCAGGGTGGCGGCGGCATACCCCGCGAGGTCGCCCACGACCCCACC
>JBGSPJ010000333.1:0-1778 GCA_041738655.1 Rhodothermales bacterium
ATCCCATACTGCTCGAGCGTCTCCTTTTGCAGATAGCGCTGCATCGTGAACATTTCGGCGATGGTGTTCGAAATCGGGGTGCCGGTCGCAAACGCCACGGAGCGACCCGGCCGGCTCTCATCGAGATGCCGAATTTTCAGCAACAGATCCGTCGCCCGCTGACTTTCGGCCCGGGCGAGGCCTTTTACGCGCGCGTGGCGTGTGCGAAAGGCAAGGTTCTTGAACGCGTGGGCCTCGTCGACGAACAGAAAATCGACCCCCAGTTCCTCGAAGGTAACCCCCTCATCCTTGCGCTCCTGATTGACGAGCTTATCGAGACGCACCTCCAGCAGGATCTTTGCCCGCTCGAGCTCCTTGACGGTGGCCGAGTCCTTCCCTTCCTCATCCCTGGCCCTTAGCTGGAACGCCTCAAGCTCGGCCTTCTCCGCGCGCAGGAATGCCGCATACGCCTCGTCCGACATCCGGATTCGGCCAAAGGCGTCATGCGTAATGATGATCCCGTCCCAATTATCCGTCGCGGCGCGCGCGGCAAACTCCCGCCGCCGGTCCTTGGACATCGAGGCCTTGTCGGCGACCAGCAGCTTCGCCGTGGGATAGGCTTGCAAAAACTCGCGGCTGAATTGCTCGAGCATATGGTTGGGCACGACGAACATCGGACGCCTGATCAGTCCGAGCCGCTTCTGCTCCATACCGCCGGCGATCATCGTAAAGGTCTTGCCGGCGCCGACGGCATGGTCGAGCAAAGTGTTGCCACTGCACGCCAGGCGCCATACGGCGTTCTTTTGGTGTGGCCGCAATTCGAATGGAATGATGTCGCCTTTGGTCGTCCGCACATAGCGCACGATCCCCGGCAGCGTCTGGTGCGAGCCGTCATAGGCCGTGGGGACCAGGCGATTGAACCGATGATTGTAGATCGTCTCCAGCCGAGCTGCCCGATCGTCATCCTCCCAAAGCCACCCGCCGCCGGGATCCTCGGCCGAACCTGAGAACAGCGCTCTGACTTCTGCGACCTTGGCGTTGCTTTCTCCCGAGGCCTCCGCGTCCAAGATGGGGGTGCCGTCAGAATTCTGGTTGAAGATCCTGATTTCGGCGTTGTTGAGCGCTGCGGTAACAATGTCGGTCACAGACGATCTGGGGCTGCTGAATTGCGCCGCCGCCGACTCCGAAACCGCCGTCCGACCTCGAAACTGCCATTTCTTCGTTACGTCGCTATAGGCGAGGGTCTCGGCAGGAAGCGTCACGACCTCTTCGAGAAACGCGCGATATATGTCGATCGGCACCCAAGGCGCACCGAGCAGCACATTGATGTCGATCCGGGTGAGCGGGACCGGCTGCACCTCCTCCAGCGCCTCTACATTGCGTCGGTAACGCTCGTCGGTTTCCGCCGCAACGAGCGCATCTTCGAGCTTCTGCACCACATCCCCGGACAGATAGTCCTCGCTGGTTCGCCAGACGTCGCCGGCAGGATCGAGCCAGATCTGATCATCCAGCCTGGCGATCGCCTCGTCGGTCGTAACCCCCAGATGCCGGGCGATCAGTTCGATATCCACCCGCCCGCGCTGATTGAGTGAGACGGCGAGGGCATCGCCCGGACCCGTCACGACGGGCTCGGCGTCCGGCTGGATGATGTCGTGAGAGAAGATTGCCGCCTTGCTGGCGGTGTCGCTGGCGGGGTCGTAATTCTCGATCGCGGCGACCTTAAAGGCGTCCGGATCGTCGCGGAACGCGGCGAAGTTCGGAAAGCGCTGGATGATCACCGGCGTGCCGTCGCCGCGCAG
>JBGSPJ010000340.1:0-8434 GCA_041738655.1 Rhodothermales bacterium
GCGTAGGCATCAACGAGACGCTGGCGTAAATCAATGGAAGCGGGCTTCATGGCGAGTACTCGGGGGGTGAGTGGAGGCCACACAACTCGGTCGAGTGCCCAATATCCTGAAAAGGTCGCAGTAAGTCAAAGATCAGCTATAGCTTTTCCCGAACGCGTTTCGGACCTACACATCGTCAAAAACATAACTCATGTCACTTCGACCGGAATCGCTCAGACCCGCACTGATCACGCTCTTTGTCGTGACGATCTCCCTCCCCGCCGCCGCCCAGGACCTCCTCCGGCTCGAACCCGGCCTCGTCATCACCTCCTCCGTCACCCTCTCGCCCGGGGAATATTACCTGCCGGCGGATAGCCTCGGCGCCATCCGGATCGAGGGCGACAGCCTCACGGTCGATTTCAACGGGGCGATCCTCAACGGCGCCCTGCCTGGTGCGGCGCCCGATACGTTCGAGGGGTACGGGGTGTTTGTCGTCGGCGGACGCGGGGTGACGATCAAAAACGCGGTGGTGCGCGGCTACAAGGTCGGGCTTATCGGCTATGACGCCGCCCACCTCACGATCGAAGGCGGTGACTTCAGCTACAACTACCGCCAGCGCCTCAAAAGCACCATCGAGCGGGAGCACCTGGACGACTGGATGTCCTACCACATCAACAACGCCGACGAATGGCTGGGCTACGGGGCAGCGATCTACCTTAACCGCTGCGAGCGGCCCACCATCCGGGGCGTGACGGTGACGGGTGGGCAAAACGGGGTGATGCTCACCGACGTAAACCACGGCCTCATCGAAAACAACGCGATCACCTTTAACTCGGCCATCGGGATCGGGATGTACCGGAGCAGCCATAACGTGGTGGTGCACAACCGGCTCGACTGGAACGTGCGTGGCTACAGCCACGGCGTCTACTACCGGGGCCAGGACTCCGCCGCGATCCTCGTCTACGAACAATCCTCCCACAACACCTTTGCCTACAACTCGGCCACCCACTCGGGCGACGGGTTTTTCCTCTGGGCCGGCCAGACGACGATGGACGACGGCAGCGGCGGCAGCAACGATAACCTGCTTGTTGGCAACGACTTCTCCTTCGCGCCCACCAACTGCATCGAGGTGACCTTCAGCCGAAACACCATCCTCGATAATTACCTCGAAGGCTGCTGGCACGGCATCTGGGGCGGGTATTCGTTTGACACGGTCATCGCCGGCAATACGTTTGTCGACAACGACGAACACATCGCCATCGAACACGGCCAGAACATCACCATCGCGGACAACACCTTCTCCGGCGGGAAACTCGGCGTCTACGCCTGGGAACGCGCCTCTCAGCCGGCCGACTGGGGCTATGCTCAACACCGCGACACCCGCAGCCGCGATTACGCCCTCCACCGAAACACCTTCGCCGGCGTGGCCGAGCCGCTGCGTATCCTGAAGACCGATCCCGTATCCGAACGCGACAACCGCATGGTCGCGGGCATCGAGCCAGCTGCCTCCGGGATCGCGGCCGCCCTGCCAGCCTGGCCGGGCGAATGGCCCCGAGGGCGCCGGTTTATGATGATCGACGCCTGGGGACCGTACGATTTCCGGTCTCCCGTGCTCTGGCCCCGGCATCCGCGGAGCGGGGTGCGGCAGGTGTTCGACCTCCACGGCCCCGCCGGCGTGTGGCGCATCGCAGGGATGACCGGCATTGATTCCGTTTCCGCGATGTCCGGTACCGTGCCCGACTCGATCATTGTCTGGCGAACGCCGGGGAATGTGGTCGATATGCAGGTGGACCTCGAATATATCGGGGAAGAGGTCGTCGACCGATTCGGCGCCGTGACGCCCGCCGGCACGCCCTATAGCCACACCTACCGCCACTTCCATGCGGCCATTACCTGGCAGGTGGACTTCTTCGCCTACAACGACGCCACCGACCCACGCACCCAACCCGACGCCTTCCGTGCGCTGATAGCCGGCACGCCGGCTTTCACCGACCGGCCGGTCGAGCTTGGCTACCAGTGGTACGGCAGCCCCGGCAACAGCCTCCCGGCGAACCAGTTCGCGACCGTCTCGACGGGTACCTTTGAAGTTCCGGCCGGCCGGTATGTGCTCGATCTCACCAGCGACGACGGCGTGCGGGTGTGGCTGGACGGCCGGCTCATCCACGACGACTGGACCTACCATCCCCCCAAACTCGAACGGATCCGGCTGGAGCTTGGCGGAAAGCACGAACTCCGCATCGAACACTTCGAGATCGACGGGTACGCGACACTGGTGGCGACGCTGGAGAAGGCTGCTCCCTGATCCGTACGGGCGCACGGCAGTGCGCCCCAAGCCACCCTACACGATGAGCCGACCCCGAAACCCCCGCGCGGCGTAGTAGGATTCGGCCCCGTTGTGGTAGACAAAAACGGTATCGTACCGGCGATCGCAGAAGAGCGCCCCGCCCAGTTTCCGGATGCGCTCCGGCGTCTGCACCCAGCTCGACGTTTTCCGGTCGAACTCCCCCAGTTCCTGCAACTCCCGGTACTGGGCTTCGGTGAGTAGTTCGATGCCGATGGCCGCGGCCATCTCCAGTGCGTTGCCACCCGGTTTGTTTTCCTTGCGGGCGTCGAGCGCCTGGCGGTCGAAACACAGGCTCCTCCGGCCAGCCGGGCTCTCCGGCGAGCAATCGCAGAAGACCACCTCCCCGGTAGACGCATCCACCCCGATCACATCCGGCTCCCCGCCGGTGGTTTCCATCTCGACGAGCACGGCGAGCGTATTGGGGTGTTTTTCAAGCCGCGCCAGGACCTGGTCCCACGTGACGCCGGCGTGGCGCATCATGTTTTTGGCGAAACGCTGCTCGAGCGTGAGGATGAACTCATCATGGACGGTTTTTTTCATTTCAAAGCCTCCCTGGCGATCGTTCTGTCCGACGGCCTGAAATACCAGGAGATCAGCGTCAGCGTTACTAAAAGTAGTGGCGGTAGCGATTCAACGAGGGAGTCGCCAACGGCCAGGTGCGATACTACGGCTCCCGACATCATAAAGAAAAAGCCCGCATACGCCCACTCCTTCACAAGCGGAAATCCAGGCAGCAACACCGCGACGACCCCCAGCAGTTTGCAGACCCCCAGGATCGTCAACAGATAGACCGGGTAGCCGAGTTGCCCCATCATGGCCACCTCCTCTTCCATGCGGATGAGCTGCACGATGCCGGTAGACACCATGCCGAGGGCGAGCCAGAGTGTAAAGACCCAGTAAATGATTTTGTTTTTCTTTTGCATAGATACCTACTGTAAGGCACCGGCTACCTCTTGAAGCCGGTTGTGCGCCATGTTTATACCGTACGCAAACGGCATCTGGAGGAGCTGGTCCCGGTAGTCGACCGATCGAAACACGATGTGGATATCAAGCCGGCTCGTAGCCTCGGTCAACGATTCGAACTCCAGAAACTCCAGCTGCACGGCAAACGGTGAATCTTCCATCTCGAAGGTCCGCGTGATCTTCCGATTCGGGACAAACGCGTGGATGACCCCGTTCGCGCGAAAGACTACGTTTCCCTGCGCATCACGGGTTTCGATTTGCCATCCGCCATGGGGCCTGTTTTCAAGTTTTAGGACCCTGGTCCCCATCCACTGCTCTAGAAGGGCCGGCTCGACATACGCCCGGAAGAGAGATTCCACGGGCAAGTCGAACGTGCGGGTGATCCTCAGATCCTGCCGGCCGTTTTCGGCGGAGACGTGCGTTTTGGACTTCATGTCGTTCAGGTAGCTTGTTGCGCTTTCATGATCGCCTCCAGCCGGTTGAACCGGTCGTCCCACATCTTCCGGAACGGCTCGATGAAGTCCGCTATCTCCCTGATTTTTTGGGGATTTAAGTGGTAGTACACCTCCCGGCCGGTCTGCTCCTGGGTGAGCAATCCACATTCGGTGAGGATTTTCAGGTGCCTGGAGACCGTTGGTCGGGCCGTGTCGAAGTTCGAGGCGATGGCGCCGGCTGACAGGGCTTGCGCCGCCACCAGCACCAGAATGGCCCGCCGCGTCGGGTCGGCTATCGCTTGATATACATCGCGCCTCAGATCCATTGCGTAGTCATTTGACTACGAGTATACGCGTAGCCACGTGGCTACACAAGAGAGCACGAGAAAATTCTCGCGAATTAACCTCTATGCCCATTTGCGGTGATCGAAAAAGTTGATGCCGATCAATACGCGATACTCTGCGCCTCCGCGGGAGCATGTGTTCCTCCATTCGGTCAAGGGGGATGGGCAGGATCCCGCGGAGACGCGGAGTATCGTTTCGCGCAGTGTCCTTACGCCTGCCGGTGCACCGTCTCTTCCTAAAGCTCCCGCACCCGGATGTTACGCCAGCGGCTCTTGGCGCCCGTGGCCCAACGATCGGCCCCGCCGTGGACCTGCAGGGCGATGGAGCCCTCGCGGCCAAGGGTATTTTTGGTCTTCTCCCGGTCGTAGTTGGGATGGGAGAAGGTCGACCCGTTAAAGTCGGTCACCAGCACGTCGTTGATCCAGACTTTGATGATGGGGTAGTCGCCGACACAGACGATGCGGACGCGGTTCCAGTCGTTGATCGTCCATGCCTTGAGCCAGCCCTCCGGAGAGATCGCGTAGGTCATGGGATTCGCGGCGCCGTTGGGATTCACTTCGGCATCGAGCCGGGTGAGGGCGCCGGCCGCATCCGTCGTGCCCCGCAGCCGCAGGGACGCGGCGCCAAAGCCGCCGATGTTCTCGCCGTACAGCTGCCCGACGACGCCGCCGTTCAGGTAGTCGATCATCATCTGGAACCCCTCTCCCTTATCCGTCGCCCGGAGGAAGAGGCCGGAATCGATCCCGAAGTCGGGGTTGATTTCCAGGAGCAGTTCGAAATCCCCGAACTTCCGGTCGGACAGCAGGATACCGCCGTTGCCGGACGCCGGCGGATCCTGCTCGCCGGCAATCGCCCCGTCTTCCACCTTCCAGCTTCCGCCCGTACCGTGCCAGATCTTCTCCGGGTTGTTGTGCCAGCCGGCGAGGGTTTCGCCGTCGAAGAGCGTGATGAAGTCGGCCTCGTCCGGCCGGGATCTGGGCAGCGTGAGAACTGCCGGCAGCGCGGGCAACGACGCCAGCGCGGCGGATTGCATGAGGAAGTGGCGGCGAGTGGGCATGGATTTTAAGGGTTTGACGGAAAGACGAAGGATGGTGATACCGAACGAATCGTAGTGCTCAACGTAAAGTATCGCAGGACAGCTATTGAAGCGGGAGATGGCTTTTGCAGATCACCCCACGAACTGCGCCAGCACGTAAACCACGCCGGCGCTGGCTACCACGGCGATCGTCGCCGTGAGGACCCCCATCCGGCGGGACCGCATCCAGCCGGCGGCGCCAAGGGCGCCCAAAAACAAAAATATCCCACCGATAAAAAGAATCGACAACCACCGATGGATCGGGCGAAAGCCCACGACAAGAGCCTGCGCCGTCTCAAGGCTGGTACCGGCTGCCGCAAGCGCCAGGTCAGACGCCGCCAGCGCCCATCCGAGCGCGGTAACCGTGAAAGCACCGGCCGCGGCCGCACTTAACCCCATCGTCCACGCTGAAGCACGACCTTCGGTACGGCCGAAGAGCGTACCAAAAAACGCCAGCGCAAAACCGCCGAGCACAGCGCTTATGGATGCGAGGTATCCGAAGTAATCTGCCATGAAGCTTCGGTCAGTTTGTAAGCGGAACCTAACGGGTCTTCCGCGACAAAATACACACGAGACGTCTTCCACGTAAGTGCCTCCCACCTGGAACCCGCATTTCCCCCACACTGTCTTTAGTCGGCTCCTCCACAACCCAGTTGAATTTCTTGGATAAACACATTACGCTGCGCATAGCCTCTCTTGCCCTGCTCCTTCTGGCGAGTTTCCCCGCCCGGGCGCAGGACTCCGTTTCCGTGGAGGGCGTTTTCCAGCAATGGCACCGGATATCCGTGCGGGTGACCTGCCCGGAGGCCGTGTGTGGGCTCGTTTCGGAGACCAGCGACCCCAACCCATTCACCGACTACCGGCTGCGGGTCACCTTCACCTCGCCCGATGGGCTGGACGTGTTGGAGGTACCCGGATTTTATGCCGGCGACGGCCAGGCGGCGTATTCGGAAACGACATTGGGGAACGTCTGGATGGCCCACCTCACCCCGCACTCAACCGGCGACTGGACGTACCGCGTTTCTTTCGAAACCGGCCCCGACCTCGTGCTGGATTCGCTGGCTGGCGCCCCGGTCGAACCCGATGGCTTCGAGGGCGCATTCACGGTCGGCGTATCCGACAAAACCGGCAAAGACCTTCGAGGAAAGGGGATCTTGACGTACGCCGGCAAGAACTACTACACGTTTTCGGGCGACCAGACGCCGTTTCTAAAAAATGGCGCCGGCAGCCCCGAGAATCTCCTCTATTACCACGAGTTCAGCAACACGTATCAGCAGGACACGATCCCCAAAATCCCCGCCCATCGATTTGGCCCCCATGTCCAACACTTTAATGCCGGCGATCCGCTCTGGGGACCCACGAAATCAAAGGGGCAGGGAGTAATCGGGGCGCTGAATTATCTGCAGTCGCTCGACGTCAACAGCTACTATTTTATGGTGAACGACACCGCCCTGAATGGCAACGGGCAGTGTACCGGGATCTGGCCGTGGATCTCACCCGCCGTCGAATCGCGGGATCGATTCAGCGTCGCCAAACTCGCGCAATGGGAGGTGGTGTTCAGCCACATGGACAGCCTCGGCATCGCCATGAACATGGTCACCCAGGATCGCATCAACCAGAAGGACCTCGACGAGGGCGCGCTGGGGCGGACGCGGAAGCTGTTTTACCGAGAACTCATCGCCCGTTTCGCCCACCACCCGGGGCTCGTCTGGAACCTGGGCGAGGAAAATTCGGCGACCACGCTCCAGATCAAAGACTACACGCGGTTCATCCGCGGCCTGGATGTGTACCAGCATCCCATCGTCTCTCAGGCCAATGGGACGCTGGACGCCCACGACCGGTATTACACGCCGCTCCTGGGGTACACGGACTTCGAGGGCGCTTCCCTGCAGGTGGGATTGACGGATATGGATTCGGACGAACCGCCGAGTCCGCCCGGCAGAATCCATGACGCCGTGCTGAAATGGGTGCGCGCGTCGGCGGAATCGGGGCGTCCGTGGGTTGTGACGCTTGATGAAATCGGGCACTGGAGCGACGGCATCGTGCCGGACGGCGATCCGCGCGACCCGACCAACCGCCGCGCCCGGCGGGAGGGATTCTGGGGGACGCTCATGGCCGGCGGCGCTGGCGCCGACTGGTACTTCGGCTCGGATCCCTACTTATTCAACGACATCTGGATGGAAGACTTCCAGGTCAGGGCCGAGTTCTTCGAGCGCACGCGAGACGGCGTCCGGATGATCCAGGACAGCGGTCTTCCGTTCTGGGAGATGGAAAATCTGAACGCCATCGCCTCCGACTCCCTCACCTGGGTCTTTGGCAAACCGGGCGAGGCCTACTTCGTTTATTCGCCGTACCTGGCGCCGGTTGATCTCACCCTGCCGGCGGGCTCCTACGTCGTCCGCTGGTACGACGCCTTCGCCGGCGGACCACTCCAGGAGGGCACGCTGACCGAGATCACCGCCGCCACCGACTCCGCCCGGGTGCCCATCGGCAGTCCTTACGACTTCACGGAGGACGCCGTCGCCGTGGTAACCAAAAAGCCGGTCGTCGCCAGCGATGAAGATGCGCCCCGCCCTTCCGGCCGCGTGATCTTACATCCCCCCTACCCCAACCCGGCCGACGCGAGCGCCACCATCGTTTTTGAACTCCTCCAACCCGGCCAGGCCACATTGAGCGTGTTTGACCTGCTGGGCAGGCGAGTGCGGGTGCTCACGAGCGCATTCCACCCCCAGGGCGAACATCGCTACAAAGTCGACACCTCAACCCTGCCGGGCGGGATGTATTTCTACCGGCTCGACATCGACGGCGCCGGAAGCCTCGTGCAATCGATGCCGGTGATCCACCCTTAGACAGCGACGCTTTCCTACAGCCTTGTGCGTAACTTTGAGCGCCGGGGCGTCGTCATCTGGGCCAGGCTATCACACAATTACTGGCATGGATATGCACCTGGAGAACGACTTAAAGAAGACGGCCCGCATCGCTGGTCTCTGTTACCTCGGGCTGGCCATCACCGGGATGTTCGGTTTTTTGCTGATCCGACCGGTTATCCACATCCCCGGCGACCCTGCCGCGACCGCGCGAAACCTGGTTGATCGCGAATCTCTGGCGCGGATCGGCGTGGCGCTTGAACTGGGCATCGTGCTGACCCAGGTGCTGGCCGCCGTCTGGTTCTTCAAACTATTCCGCGGGTTAAACGCCGTCGCCGCCGGCGCGCTTGCGGCGTTCGGTTTTGTCAACGCCATCGCCGTCCTGGGGAGTGCGGCGTGCATGGCGACGGCGATCGCGGTAGCGGGC